>JBFICU010000009.1:0-14955 GCA_041581855.1 Porticoccus sp.
GGTGAACATAGCCTCAAGGCACAGGTTGTGGACGAAAACGGAGCTGTGATCGCACAATCAAGCAGCGTCACCATTCACGTGAAACGCGCCTCGATCCAGAATAATCCTGGGAAAAAGGGCAGCAAGTAAGCACCTCCGACAAACTCGCAACGGCAGGGCGCACCATATTGGTGCGCTTGAGAAGGAATTGATCTACACTTTCCCCTATAAATTCCGCAACTTGCGGGTTTCCCGTAACGGTCAAAAACTGGCCCGCTATTTGCTACCCCTTTATGTATGACTGAACCATAAAAGGGCAATGCTCGCCTCAAGAGTGCACGCCACGATGCAAAACTGACTTCGAATGACAGACGACCAGCTTCACCACCTGCTATTGGACAACTTGAGTACCGCCGTTCTGCTGCTGAATGAGGGGTTGGAGATCTGTTATCTCAATCCAGCCGCTGAAAATCTACTCGCTGTCAGCGCTATCCGGCTTTGTGGCAACACGGTGGATACTCTTTTTATCGAGGATGAAACACCACTGTCTTCCATGCGGGAGGCTCTGGAGTTGAATCACCCCTTTACCCAGCGCCAGACACCCATGGTGCTGCCAGACCATTCGCATATCACCGTTGATTTCACCGCCACCCCGGTACAAACCCCCTCAGCACGCATGCTTGTGGTGGAAATGCAGCCGATGGATCGGTTGATGCGCATCAACCGGGAGGAGGCGTTAATTACCACCCATGACACCACTCGCAACCTGGTGAGAGGTTTGGCCCACGAAATCAAAAATCCGCTTGGAGGAATTCGAGGAGCAGCCCAACTCCTTGCGGAGGATCTCGATGAGAATTCGGAACTCAAGGAATACACGGAAATTATCTCGGCTGAAACAGATCGGCTCTGCAGCCTTGTTGACCGTCTGCTAGGCCCCAACACCATGCCCAAATTCCTGCCAGTGAATATTCATGAAGTGCTGGAACACGTGGCCACCCTGGCAGAAGCCGAAACCCGGGGCAGCATCACGATTAAGCGAAATTACGACCCCAGTATTCCGGAAATTCAAGGTGATCGCGGGCAACTGATCCAGGCGCTATTGAATGTGATCCGCAATGCCATACAGGCGCTGCAGAACAGTAAGCAGAAACGCCCAACGATCAAACTGATCACTCGTATCCAGCGCCATTTCACCATTGGCAAGTTGCACCATAAAGTCATCTGTCGCATCGACATTATCGACAATGGTCCCGGTATTCCAGAACAGCTTTTTGATCGGATTTTCTTCCCTATGATCAGCGGCCGAGCCGATGGGAGCGGCCTTGGCCTCCCCATTGCTCAAGCGGCCATCAATTTGCATCACGGCCTCATCGAATGTGAAAACGAGAAAGGAGAAACTCGTTTTACTATCTACTTACCATTGGATACCTAAAACATGGAAAAGCGCACTGTCTGGATAGTCGACGACGACCGATCAATACGCTGGGTGATGGAAAAAGCCCTGAGTCGGGCTGAGTTACAGGTGACCAGTTTTGAGGATGCAAGTGAACTGCTGGCGAAGCTAGACAAATCCCAGCCGGACACCATTATCAGCGACATCCGCATGCCCGGCATAGACGGCCTGCAATTGCTGCAGAAAATCCACATTTCTAACCCGTCATTGCCTGTAATTATTACCACGGCACATTCCGATCTGGATAGCGCAGTGGCTGCCTACCAGGGTGGTGCGTTTGAATACCTGCCCAAGCCGTTCGACCTGGAAGAGCTTATAGCCGTTACCAATCGCGCGATCAACTTTGCTAACGAGCAAGACCGTGAACGAGCACCTGTGGAAGAAGGGGTTAGTGGAGAGATCATCGGCGAAGCACCGGCCATGCAAGAAGTATTTCGGGCCATAGGTCGCCTCTCCCATTCCAATATAACGGTCTTGATAAATGGCGAATCCGGCACAGGTAAAGAACTTGTCGCCAAGGCTCTACATGACCACAGCCCGCGCAAAAACAACCGGTTTGTGGCCCTCAACATGGCTGCTATTCCCCACGACCTGATCGAATCAGAACTGTTTGGACATGAAAAAGGCGCCTTTACCGGCGCCACTCAGCGGCGCGAAGGCCGCTTCCAGCAGGCCGATGGTGGAACGCTGTTTCTTGATGAAATTGGTGATATGCCCCCGGAGGCTCAGACAAGACTCTTGAGAGTGCTGGCCAATGGCGAATTCTATTTGGTCGGGGGCCACACCCCGGTCAAAGTCGACGTGCGTATTATCGCTGCCACCCACCAGAACCTCGAGCAACTGGTGGATGAAAACCGCTTTCGGGAAGATCTGTTCCATCGACTCAATGTCATCCGCATCCACCTGCCAAAATTGGCTGATCGGCGCGAGGATATACCGAAACTGATGCAGCATTTCTTGCAGAGCGCGGCAAAGGAACTGGAAACAGAGCCCAAGACCCTATCAGCCGAAGCTGAGCACTATCTCAGCATGCTGCCTTGGCCCGGCAACGTACGCCAGCTGGAAAATATCTGCCGTTGGTTAACGGTAATGGCCTCTGGGCGGGAAGTTCATATCGAAGATTTGCCACCGGAACTGCGTGATAGTCCAGTGGAAAAAGGCACCATTACGGGAAATTGGGAGCAACAGTTGCGCAACTGGGCCGACAGCGAACTCAGTGCCGGTCACCACGACATCCTGGCATCTGCCGTCCCTACTTTTGAGCGTGCGCTGATTGAGACCGCTTTAAACCATACTCATGGCCGCAAGAGAGATGCTGCAGAATTGCTTGGCTGGGGAAGAAATACCCTGACACGTAAACTGAAGGAGCTGGGTATGCAGGACGAGGACGACATCTAGGGTTTAGGGTCTCAGGTTAAGTCCGGGGCTTGCCGCACCCGGATCATAACCATTAAAGATTCAACCCTTAGTGGGAGACTTCCGAAACCTCTTGCTCTTTCTTGGCTTTTGCCTCAGCCATAGCCTGGACAAATAGCGCTTCAAAGTTGACCGGGGGTAGCATCAACGCAGGGAATGAGCCCTTGATAACGACGTTGTCCACCACTTCCCGTGCATAGGGATAAAGGGTGGAGGGACACAACACGTTAATCACCTGTGTCATCTGGGACTTCTCCAGTCCTTTCACCATGAAAATGCCAGCTTGGTGAACCTCGACCAGATAGACCGTATCTTCACCATTTTTCACTGTAATGGTCAGCGTCAGCACCACTTCAAAATGGGCATCGTCCAACTGGTTTACCTTTGTAGAAAGCTCTTGGCCGATTTTCGGCTTGAGTTCACGCTGAAAAGCCTCCGCACCCATTGGGGTTTCAAAGGATAGATCCTTCAGGTAAATGCGCTGAAGCGCGAATTGGGCACTTGTATCGCCTTCAGGAGCACCTGCGTTTTGGTTGAGTTCTTCAGTCATGTGGTTGCCTTCTATAAATAAATACTGATTCAGATATGGTGCAATGCCGCTGGATTATCAGCATGCAGAGTACGGACGCCTATTAGTCCTAGCTGGCTATCAATCGGTCGAGTTCACCCTGCTGCTCCAACCGGCGCAGATCGTCATATCCACCAATATGAGTTTCTCCCAGCCAGATTTGCGGCACGGTGTGCCGACCGCTCATCACCACCAGTTCGCGGCGCAGAGCATAGTCCCCATCGACAGGAATTTCATCATAGGTCAGCCCTTTGCTGGCCAACAGGTTCTTAGCGGCGACACAGTAACCGCAGGTGCGGGTGGTATAGATTCTAACCCGTGCCATATTAACTTTTAACGACAGGCAGATTCTGGTTTTGCCATTCCATCATGCCGCCGGTAAGACGAAACACTTTAAAACCCTGCTGCTGTAGCTTACGTCCAACGGCACCGCCCTGTTGCCCCACTTTATCGGCGACAATGATAATTTTTTCCCGATAATGATCGAGCTCGCTTATCTTGTCCTGTAATTTGATCTGGGGAATATTCAGGGCACCGGCAATATGTCCAGCCTTAAATTCCTTGGTGTCACGTACATCAAGCAGAACTGCCTCATCCGCATTCAGCATACGGGTCACCGCATGCACAGAAATGGGACGACCACTCTTGATGCGCTCATTAATGGCAAACAGATAAATCAGCACCAACAACACACTGACCAGAATCCACTGTTCGCTGATAAATACAAAAAAATCCACGCTAGACCGCCTCTCAGATTTCCAGACTGGGCCGGACGGCCCCGCAAAGCCGGAAAAGTATACACACCGCAAACTGCTCAAGGAACCACCAATAGCACTGAATGCGCTTTGCGGGTAAGATTCGCCAATTATTCACTCCATACTCCATCATTCCATTGAAATCATGACAGAATCTAAGAAAACACTGTTGTTGTTAGTGCTCGACGGCTGTGGTCACAGCGACAACCCTGAATACAACGCCATCTATGCCGCGAACACCCCGGTGCGCGATCGACTTTGGGGCAGTTGTCCCCGCACCTTTATCGACACTTCCGGACTGGCCGTAGGTCTGCCGGAAGGCCAGATGGGCAACAGCGAAGTGGGCCATATGACCTTGGGTTCCGGGCGAGTGATATACCAGAGCTTCACCCGTATCAACAAAGCCATTAGCGACGGTGATTTTTTTTCCAACCCCGCCTACTGCGCGGCTATAGATAAAGCAGTGGCGACAAACAACGCCGTACATATTATGGGACTGCTTTCCCAGGGTGGCGTTCACAGTCACGAAGCCCATATTAATGCCATGATCGACATGGCAGCCCAACGCGGGGCCAAAGAAATCTACGTACATGCCTTCCTTGATGGCCGCGACACCCCCCCACGTAGCGCTGAACCCTCCCTGCAACAGACTTCAGCCAAACTCGAAGCCACGGGACTAGGTCGTATTGCCAGTATTTGCGGACGTTTTTATGCCATGGATCGCGATAATCGCTGGGATCGAGTCCAGTCGGCTTACGACCTGCTCACCCAGGGTAAATCCCAACATCGATCAGCAGATCCACTTAGTGCGCTGCACGCTGCCTATGAACGCGGAGAGAATGACGAATTCGTGTTGCCCACCGTGATCGCCGCTACTGACCAGCCGGCAGCCACTATCAAGGATGGTGATACCGTGCTGTTTATGAATTTTCGCCCGGACCGCGCCCGAGAGTTAACCCGCGCTTTTGTGGATAAAGCATTCGACGGCTTCGAGCGTGGCACGACGCCCAAGCTGGCTGACTTTGTGATGACCACTGAATACGCTGCCGACATTCCGACCAGCTGTGCGTTTCCGCCAGAAAACCTGCGCAACTCCCTGGGCGAATACCTGGGCAGCCTCGGCAAAACCCAGCTGCGCATCGCCGAGACGGAAAAGTACGCTCACGTCACCTTCTTCTTTAATGGCGGGCAGGAAACCCTGTTCCCGGGAGAAGAGCGCATCCTGATCCCCTCTCCCAAAGTTGCCACCTATGACCTGAAACCGGAAATGAGCGCCTACGAGCTCACCGACAATCTGGTTGAGGCGATTGAAAGCGGCAAGTACGACGTCATCATCTGTAATTACGCCAACTGCGACCAGGTCGGTCACAGCGGCGTGTTTGATGCCGCGGTAAAGGCCGTTGAAGTGGTGGATCAATGTGTAGACCGGGTACTGAAAGCCCTGGGCGACATGGGTGGGGAATGCCTGATCACCGCTGACCATGGCAACGTGGAGCAAATGTATGACCCTCTATCCGGACAAGTGCATACCCAACACACCACCCTGCCAGTGCCACTGATTTATGTCGGTGAGCGAACACTCACTCTGGCTGACCATGGCTCCCTGGCGGATATTGCCCCAACCATGCTAACCCTGCTGAATTTGCCACAGCCGGCAGAGATGACGGGGCGCTCCCTGGCCATATCAAGTCACTAAATGGAGCTTTGGCGGGCGCTGCTGTGACAGTCTTCTTGCGGGCACTGATTGCGCTACTGCTACTGGCAGTCACAGCCGTTGCCAGCGCCACCGAAAAAGAAGATCGCCAAAAGCTAAAGCAAGTCAGCCATGACATCCTCAAACTTGAGCAGTCCATACAGGGCGATAACAAGGAGCAGCAACAACTTGCCAGGGAATTGAAAAAAACAGAACTGGCCTCCGCCGAACTGAATGGGCAGGTCCGCCAGATCGAACAAAAACTCTCCGAGCTAGGCGATGAACTAAAAAAGCTTCAGCAACAACAAGCCGTTCTTGAACAATCCCGTAAGGACCAGCAAGGTCTGATCGCCCGTCAGGTATCGGCGGCCTACCGGCTGGGCAATGAAGAGTCCATCAAGCTGCTGCTCAATCAGGAAGACCCCAACAAAATCAGCCGCACCCTGAAGTACTACGACTATTTCCTGGATGCCCGAGCTGAAAAGCTTAATCAGTACCGGAAAACCATTGGAGAACTGCAAAATGTCGAGCGGGGTATCGCCGACCGACAGGCCGCTTTGGCAGAAAATCGCATCGACCTCGCTGATCAACAACAGAAACTTGCCGAAAGCCACCGACTCAGAAGCGAGGTGCTATCCCGTCTCGACCGTCAAATCAGCACCTCACAACAATCCCTGGCGCAGCTAAAAAATGAGCGCAAACGGCTTGAGTCCGTATTAAAAGCCCTGGAAGAAAGTCTCGCCAAACTGACGACCCCCACCAGCACGGAACCCTTCGCCAAGCGTAAAGGCAAACTACCGTGGCCCGTTTCCGGAAAGTTGACCCAGTATTTCGGTGCCACCCGTACGGCCGATATCACCTGGAATGGCTGGTTGCTTAAAGCCAAGGAAGGTGCAGATGTTCAAGCCGTTCACCACGGACGCATTATTTTCTCTGATTACCTTCGCGGTCACGGCCTGCTTGTCATCATTGATCACGGTGACGGCTACATGAGCCTTTACGCTCACAACCAGGTACTACTCAAAGTCACGGGCGACTGGGTTCGAGCGGGAGAAGTTGTCGCAAGAGTAGGTAACACGGGGGGGCAGCGGGATCATGCACTTTATTTTGAAATTCGACATAATGGCAGGCCCACAAACCCGAAATATTGGCTGACCAGCAAAGGATAACGTCAGGGATATTAGTCTTTACCCGGCAAATTTATCCCCTGTCAAAGCCCGTAGAAATTGTGGACACACCCAAACTGAACCCAGGATCACTTCATGAAACCATTGAGCAAGTCGCTGCTGATCGCATTGGCAATACTGGCCGGAACAGCCCCTGCCTTCGCCGCTGAAACGCCCGATGATGCACGCATGCCCCTGGAGGAACTGCGCTACTTCACCCAGGCCTTTGACCAGATCAGGCAGGGCTACGTCGAGGAAATCGATGATAAAGCCCTACTTGAGATGGCCATCAGTGGACTCCTCAGCAGCCTGGATCCGCACTCGGTCTATCTCAATGAAAGCGATTTTGATGACCTGCAGGAACACACTACGGGTGAGTTCGGCGGCCTCGGTATCGAGGTGGGCATGGAAGGCGGTTTTATCAAGGTCATTACACCCATTGACGATAGCCCCGCACAAAAGGCAGGTATTCTGGCGGGCGACCTGATCATTAAACTCGATGAACAACTGGTGCAGGGGATGACCTTGGGAGAAGCCATTGAGATCATGCGCGGACCGAAAGGCTCAAAGCTCACGCTAACCATTGTTCGCCCCAGCAAAGATGGCCCATTTAAAGTGGAGGTTATCAGAGACATTATCCAGGTACACAGTATTCGCGCCCGGATACTCGAGCCAGGCTTTGCTTATATACGCATTGCCCAGTTTCAGGAGAACACCGGGACAGAATTCCGTGAGGCACTCGAAAAACTCTTGCGCGACGAGAAGGATCTGAAAGGTCTGGTACTGGACTTACGCAATAATCCCGGCGGCCTACTGAACTCATCAATCGAAGTCGCCGACGCACTTCTGGAAGAGGGGCTGGTTGTCTACACCGAAGGCCGTCTGCCCAGCGCCAATAACAAGTACTACGCTACGCCCGGCGACCTGTTAAAGGGTATACCTGTCGTCACATTGATCAATGAGGGGTCTGCCTCCGCCGCAGAAATCGTCGCCGGCGCCCTGCAGGATCACCACCGGGCATTGATACTGGGCACCAGCAGTTTTGGCAAGGGCTCAGTGCAAACGGTCATTCCATTGGGTGACAACCGGGGTATCAAACTCACCACAGCCCGCTACTTTACGCCCGCCAAACGTTCCATTCAGGCAGAAGGCATCCGTCCTGACATCGTCGTTCGACCGGCAGAAGTACACTTGCTGGAAACTGGTGAGCAGATCAAGGAGGCCAACCTGTCTGGCCACTTGAGTAATGAGAAGATTCCGGCAGAGGGGACCAAAACGGACTTATCTCAAGAAGACAACCAACTCTATGAATCCCTTAACTTACTGAAAGGTATAGATATTTTCTCGGCTTCCGAAACAAGCCGCCGAACGGTCATCAGGCCTGACCAACAGGCAGCAGAAGCAGATCCAGCGCATTGACTTTTAAGCAAAAATTGTGCTGAATTAACTCAGATTGTTGTTCTTGCGTAAAGAGAGTGTGTAAACAATCATCGTTTACAGCGGATGTAAAAAAAAAGAAAGACAAATCCGTACATATATTACAGTGAGGAAACAACATGGGAATGCCAAGAACTGGCGAATATCAGGAGCAAAAGCCTGCCGTCAGAAGTGATCGGTTTTTCAAGCTGCATAACTTCTGGTTTTTTGCTACCCGCGAAGGTGCAGCAGTCGGTCCATTTGACTCCAAGGAAGGCGCAGTTCATGCGGTAGCCGACTATGTTGAGTTTGTTCAGAAAGCCGGGCCCGAGGCGCTGGAGTTTTTTACCTCCAATGCCCGTTATGCCGTCTAGCCAATCGTCAACTCAAAGTCGCACCTCGACACCTCGCTCAGCCATATATTCTTTGGCTTGAGCGATGGTGTACTCACCAAAGTGAAAAATACTCGCTGCTAAAACAGCATCAGCCTTCCCTTCCAACACCCCGTCTACCAAGTGCTGAAGTGTCCCTACGCCACCTGAGGCAATTACAGGAATATCCACTGCTTCACTGATTGCTCGGGTCAGGGGCAGATTAAAGCCACTCTTGGTGCCATCCTTGTCCATGCTGGTTAAAAGGATTTCCCCGGCACCGTACTCGGCCATGCGCACCGCCCAGGCCACCGCATCGATACCGGTAGCATTGCGACCACCGTGGGTAAATATTTCCCAACGCAAGGGTTCACCCTCCGCGCTGACCTGCTTGGCATCAATGGCAACGACAATGCACTGAGAGCCAAATCGCTGGGCAGCCTGACGAACAAATTCGGGATTTTTCACAGCAGCAGAGTTAATACTGACTTTATCTGCACCGGCATTCAGCAAGGCGCGAATATCTTCCAGAGTACGCACACCACCACCCACTGTAAGCGGTATAAACACCTCACTGGCCATACGCTCCACAGTGTGGATCATGGTATCCCGCTCTTCATGGCTGGCGGTAATATCAAGGAAGGTAATTTCATCTGCACCTTCTTCGTTATAGCGTTTCGCCACTTCTACTGGGTCACCTGCATCGCGGATATCCAGGAACTGCACACCCTTGACTACCCGCCCCTTATCAACATCGAGACAGGGAATAATTCGTTTGGCTAGCATCACTTATCCCCCTGGCTTTCATCCTGCTCATCGAACAGATGACCCAGCTTGCCGGCTTTAGTCGCCAGATAATACAAATTGTGCGGGTTGCGTCCGGTTTGCAGCGCAACCCGCTCAGTCACTTCGATCCCTAAGTTTTCCAGTGCTTCCACTTTACGGGGGTTGTTGGTCAACAGGTTCACTCGTGTGATGTTCAGGTGCCTGAGCATGGAACGGCAAATACTGTAATCCCGCATATCCGCACCAAAACCAAGTTGTTCATTGGCTTCCACAGTATCCGCCCCCTGATCTTGGAGGTGATAGGCCTTAATCTTGTTTATCAGCCCAATACCCCGACCTTCCTGGCGCAAGTACAGGATCGCTCCCCGACCCTCGGCGGCGATACGGCGCATCGCTTCTTCCAACTGGGCACCACAATCACAGCGCACGCTGAACAAGGCATCGCCCGTCAGGCACTCTGAATGAATGCGCAGCAATACTGGCTCACCATCGGCAACATCGCCCATGGTGATGGCAATATGCTCTTTGTCGCTCTCAGCGTCCTCAAAGCCGTGTATATCAAACACGCCCCATCGGGTAGGCAACTTGGAGCTTTCAACAAAACGCAGGGTCACTTAAGACTCCTAAAGATCAGGCGGGTGGCTATTTTAGCCGGGATATACCCCGAGTAAAGGGAGGCGATGATTTTCAAGTGGAACCAAACTCCTAGTACTTCGTACGCAGCACCATAACCCCTTCTTCCTCAGTCATTTCCACTCGACTCAGAAAACTGTTGCCCAGCAACACTTGGGAAGGGAAGTCACCAATCACCACTGTGGCATCCACCTGATGCAGAGTGATATTGCCGATGACCAGCTTATCCAGCGGCACATGGTAGGTATTCACCATACCACCAGCCGTGCTTGCAGAGCCTTTATTCCCTCGGCGGAAATTCACACCCAACTGCTCCGCATGATGCAAATTCATGGCAATCGAGGTCGCCCCGGTATCGACCATAAAATCCACTGGGCGACCGTTGATAAAACCACTGACGAAATAATGCCCATTATCCGCGCGCGGGATTCTCACTTCGGCGACTTCTGCCGCTTTGAAACTGGACGAAATCTGATCGGAGAGCCCCAGCGTCATCTGCCTGCCGTCCACTTCCAGCACTGCCTGACGGCTGTCGCTTTCAATGAGCGTGACACCTTCCGGGCTGGTCTGGCCCTTTTTCAGTAGACGCTGCTTGCCGTTAATCACCAGTACAGCACTGCCACCAAACAAGCCATTCACCCGAATATCCGGAGCAGCCAACACTGACATCGCTCCGATCAACATCAGTGCAACAGCGAATCCTTTCATTGCCACGCCTCCCTGCAATGTCTTAAAACGCGAACTGGCATATTCCGAAAAGTATCGCCCAAGCCAATAATCCCGCCAACAGGTCATCCACCATGATGCCGAAACCACCACCCACGTGACGGTCAACCCAGCGAATCGGCCAGGGCTTCCAAATATCAAACAGGCGGAACAACACAAACCCTGCCAGGGCCCAGGGCCAGGATGCCGGCAACGCCGTCATGGTGAGCCAGTAACCGGCCATTTCGTCCCAGACAATACCCTGGTGGTCATGTACCCCCATATCATGGGCGGTCTTGCCACACAGGTAAAAACCGAGCAGCGACACTGCAATCACCACACCGAGATAGACGTAAAGAGGCAAAGTAGCCAACAGCGGCCAGAGCAACAGTGCCACCGCCGTGCCCGCAGTACCCGGGCCCTTGGGGGCCAGACCACTGCCAAAACCAAATGCCAGAAGATGAACCGGATTTTTCAGCAACTGTGAAAATGAGGGATTAATACGATGGTCCATGGTTCTCCTGCCAGGTATCGGATGCCATTAAAAATGTTGGTAGCCAGTGTCGGCTATCATCACACGATTGCCGGCCGCATCGAGGCAATATACCCCCTTCGTCGAGGTCATCCGACCAATACAGCTGGCCGACAGTTCTCCTCTGGCGATCAAGGTGTCGATCTCATGCCGCAATTGCGGTGGCACCGTAAAACAAAGCTCATAGTCATCGCCGCCGGACAGCACCCATGCCTGCATCTGCTCCGTCGACGCGACCTCTTGTAACCAGGGCGCCAGTGGCAGTTGTGCTAACTGCACCTCGGCACCGAGGCCACTGCATTCGGCAATATGCCCCAGGTCTGCCAACAAACCATCAGAGATATCCACGGCGGCAGAAGCGTAGCCACGCAATGTCAAACCCTCGGCCAACCGAGGCAGGGGGCGATAAAAACGCCGCGCAAGATTCTCGCGCACAGGATTGGAAAGCTCCGCACCTGGGGCAAACAATTGAAGTGCTGCGGCACCCTCGCCCAGCGTACCCGTCACATAGACCCAATCTCCAGCATGAGCGCCAGCCCGGGTCAGCGCTTGTCCACTTGGCACTTCGCCCATCATTTGAATGGAGATAGTCAGCGGTCCGGCGGTGGTATCTCCACCCACCAAAGCACAATGAAATGTTTGCGCATCTTCAGCCAGGGCGGCAGAAAATGCCACCAGCCAATCTTCGTCTGCAGCGGGCAACGTCAGCGCCAACGTAAACCAGCGCGGCTCCGCGCCCATGGCAGCGAGATCACTGAGATTGACCCGCAGTGCGCGACGGGCAATGTCCCCGGCAGGCGCATCAAGCGGAAAATGCACCCCCGCCACGAGCGTATCCACCGTCACAGCCAACTGTTGGCCTGCTGCGATTTTCAACAGAGCACAATCATCTCCAACACCCAGCGCCACGCCAGCACTTTCGCCCAAGGCCGAGAAATACTCGCGAATCAATGAAAACTCATTCAGAGACATGATCATCCGCGCAGCGCTGGAAGCGCCGAGAAGCTAGCGCCGTTGCTCGGCCTTGACCTCAACAGCCCGCTTTTCAACAGCGACTTTGTCGAGAATACCGTTGATGTACTTGTACGCATCGGTGGGGCCAAATGTTTTCGCCAGATTGACTGCTTCATTGATAGCCACCTTGTAGGGTACGTCAATCCGGAAGCACAGTTCGTAGCAGCCAATACGCAGCAAGGCACGGGAGACAGGATCCAGGTCTTTGGACTTACGGTCCAGGTGGCCTGCATAGGCAGCATCGATTTCAGTTAGCTTGCCGGGAATGCCATGCAGCAACTCACGGAAATAGTCGGTATCCACCTTGCGCATATCATTGTCGACGAAAAATTCCGCCTCAATGCTGTGCAAGTCAGAGCCAGAGAGCTGCCATTGATAAAGCGCCTGTACCAATAACTGGCGCGCCTTTCTTCGGGTTGAGGGCAGTGACACAGATTGACTCCTATAGCTGGCGGAAGAGGGAAATCATTTCCAGCGCCGTCAGCGCTGCTTCTTCCCCTTTGTTTTCGGCATTATCGCCAGCGCGTTCCTGGGCTTGAGCCAACGTGTCTGTGGTCAGCACACCAAACGCCACCGGCAGGCCTTCCGTCAACGCCACTTCTCCGATACCCCGAGTCGTTTCACTGCAAACATACTCAAAGTGCGGGGTGCCGCCGCGAATGACACAGCCGAGGGCGATCACCGCGTCGTAACGGCCGGTTTTGGCCAGCTTGCTACAGGCCAGCGGCAACTCGAAAGCGCCCGGCACCCGGACCAGGACTATATCCTGCTCGGGAATACCGTGTCGCAATAGCGCCCGCTGGGCACCATTAAGCAAACTCTCGGTGATCTGACCATTCCAGCGCGCAACGGCAATTGCCACCCGCGCTCCCTCGACATTGAAACTGCCCTCATCGGGCCGGTATTCACTCATGCTGTTTTCCGATTTCTCAATAGTTACTGCAGCTAAATAGTTACTGCAAAACGACTGCAGGGTCTGCCACCAGGCACGACTCGCTAATCACAATTAATGTATTCGACCACTTCCAGATCAAAGCCGGAAATACCGGTAAAGCGGAACGGGGCACTCATCAGGCGCATCTTGTGAACGCCGAGATCCATCAGGATCTGCGAGCCAGTGCCAACCTGCTGATAGACCACATCACCTGCCATCTGGGGCTTTGCTGGGGTACAGTTCAACATCTCGTCCACTGTGGCATCAATGTCATCGGCAGTCTCTGGATAGTAAAGGAACACCACCACTCCGCGTCCCTCTTCAGCCACCTTTTCCATGGCACGGGACAGGCTCCAGCTCCGATACCCCTCAACGGGCTCCATGGCAAAGAGATCGCGCGCAGATTTATTGATGTGCACCCGCACCAGTGGCGGTTCGCCGTTGGCCACGTCACCCATCACCAGGGCAAAATGTTTTTCGTTGCGAGCACTGTCCAGATAGGTCTTGAGCGTGAACTGACCGTATTGAGTCTGAATGGGACGATCACTGATGCAATTGATGGTTTTCTCGGTGACCAAACGATAGTGAATCAGGTCAGCGATGGTGCCGATTTTCAGGTTGTGCTTCTGGGCAAACGCTTCGAGATCCGGGCGACGAGCCATGGTGCCATCGTCGTTCATGATTTCCACAATCACTGCAGCAGGCTCAAAACCCGCCATGCGGGCCATATCACAACCAGCTTCAGTATGGCCGGCTCGGCTTAGTACACCGCCACGCTCCGCCCTCAACGGAAAGATGTGGCCCGGCTGAACAATGTCCTGCGGCCGAGCGTTGCTGGCCACCGCAGCCTGTATGGTGCGCGCCCGATCAGCGGCGGAGATACCGGTGGTTACGCCCTCTGCCGCCTCGATGGACAGCGTGAAATTGGTACCGTGGCTGGCTTTGTTGGCATCCACCATCAAAGGCAGATTCAGCTGGCGACAGCGGTCCTCCGACAGTGTCAGGCAAATCAGGCCGCGCCCATGGGTGGCCATGAAATTGATATCTTCGGGTCTGACCATGGTCGCGGCCATCACCAGATCGCCTTCATTTTCGCGATCTTCGTCATCCATCAGAATGACCATTTTGCCCTGACGCATGTCCGCGATCAGTTCTTCGATGCTATTCAATGCCATGATTTCAATGCCGTGCTTTGCTGTTGTCTTTATGCCAGTTCAGGCCGCTAGGCGTCCGCAGCCCCATCTCCGAGAAGCAAACGCTCCAGGTAACGAGCGATCAAATCCACTTCCAGATTGACGCGGGTTCCCGGTTTATAGGTCCCTATGACCGTTTTCTCAAGGGTGTGAGGCACAATGTTCAATTCAAACTCCGCCCCCTCCACCCGGTTTACGGTGAGGCTGGTACCGTCTACGGTAATCGAGCCTTTGTGGGCAATATACTTGGCCAGCTCCCGCGGCGCCCGTATCCGAAAGCGCTCGGAACGAGCATCGGGATGACGACTCACCACCTCGCCAACACCATCCACATGGCCAGA
>JBFICU010000010.1:0-14650 GCA_041581855.1 Porticoccus sp.
GGGTGCCCATGGCTGGCTTGATCGACAAAGATGCCGAACTGGCGCGCCTCAACAAGGAAGTGGAAAAACTGCAGAAGGAACTACAACGGGTGCAGGGCAAACTCGGTAACGAGAGCTTTATCGGCAAGGCTCCGGCAGAAGTCGTCGCCAAGGAGCGGGAAAAAATGACCGAGATGGAAACGGCCCTGGGCAAATTGCAGCAACAGCAGCAGGCCATTGCCACGCTCTAATTCAAACTGTCACCGACAACCTGAAACCAGCAAGCAGAAGAGGCCCGACCGGTCAGGTCGGGCCCAGTCGCTTACTCGGGGCGCATATGCGGGAACAGCAGCACATCCCTGATGGAAGGTGAATCGGTCAGCAGCATGACCAGACGGTCAATACCAATACCCTCACCTGCCGTAGGTGGCAAGCCGTATTCCAGGGCTCGGATGTAATCCGCATCGTAATGCATGGCCTCGTCGTCACCGGCATCTTTTTCCGCCACCTGAGCGCGGAAGCGAGCCGCCTGATCTTCAGCATCATTCAGCTCCGAGAAGCCGTTGGCAATCTCGCGGCCACCAACAAAGAACTCAAAACGATCAGTAACGAAGGGGTTGCTGTCACTGCGCCGCGCCAGTGGCGATACCTCTGTGGGGTATTGAGTAATAAAGGTGGGCTGGTCCAAGCGGTGCTCGACGGTTTTCTCGAAAATCTCGATCTGCACCTTGCCCAGTCCCCAATTATCCTTGAGGGGAATGTCCAGGTGTTCGGCAATCTCCCGAGCACCTTCATTATCGGCCAATGCAACGGCCTTAATTTCAGGATTAAAATGCAAAATGGAGTCAAACACTGACATGCGGCGGAACGGCTGGGCGAAGTCGTAGCGGGTTTCCTGCAACACCTCGCCATCGGCATTTTTGATGGTGCTAATCACTTCTGTCGTGCCAAGCACTTCCTGAGCCAGATTGCGCAGCATGTCCTCAGTCAGGTCCATCAGATCGTTGTAATCTGCGTAGGCCTGGTAGAACTCCAGCATGGTGAATTCGGGGTTGTGACGTGTGGAAAGCCCCTCATTGCGGAAGTTGCGGTTGATTTCATACACCCGCTCAAAGCCACCCACGACCAATCGCTTCAGGTACAACTCCGGAGCAATGCGCAGATACATATCGATATCCAGCGCGTTGTGGAAAGTCACGAAAGGACGCGCCGCAGCGCCACCGGGAATAACCTGCAACATGGGGGTTTCCACCTCCATGAACTGCCGACCGTTCAGGTAACGGCGGATAAAATCGATCACTTGTGAGCGCACCCGAAACAGGTCGCGAATTTCCGGATTAACGATCAGGTCCACATAGCGCTGGCGGTAGCGCATTTCCTGGTCCGCCAGGCCATGGTACTTATCAGGCAGCGGTCGCAGGGATTTGGTCAGGAGCTGGAACTGCTCCATATTGACGTACAAATCACCTTTTCCAGATCGGTGCAGAGCACCGCTGATACCGACGATATCGCCCAGATCAACGCTTTTGGCAAAGCCGCGTGCTTCTTTGGTGACATAAAGCTGGATCGAGCTCGACATGTCCTGCAGCACCATAAAAGAGCCGCGGTTGCGGATCACCCGACCAGCCACACTGACCTGATAATTTAACGCTTCCAGTTCCTCCTTGGCGTGTTCAGCAAAGTCAGCCTGCAATCCGGCGGCCAGATGCTTGCGGCGGAAATCATTAGGAAAGGCGCTGCCGCCCTCGGCCTCCGCCTGCTGGCGAATGGTGCCCAGCTTGGCGCGGCGCTCGGCGATCAGCTTGTTTTCATCGACCTGTTCTGTCGGTTGTTTAGGCGTATCAGTCATTATTCCTGCAACTTTTTCTGCAACGTGAATTGGCCCGGCGACTTACAGCCCGGCTTTGAGTGAGGCTTCAATAAAGCGATCCAGATCACCGTCCAGTACTGCCTGACAATTGCTGGTCTGGACATTGGTGCGCAAATCCTTGATGCGCTGGTCATCCAGCACATAGGAACGAATCTGACTGCCCCAGCCAATGTCAGACTTGCTGTCCTCCACCGCTTGGGCAGCTTCGCTGCGCTTCAGCATCTCCTGCTCGTACATTTTTGCACGCAGCATTTTCCAGCACTTATCCCGGTTCTGGTGCTGAGAGCGCTCGCTCTGGCAAGACACCACAATACCGGAAGGCACGTGGGTCAGGCGAACGGCTGAGTCGGTCTTGTTAATGTGCTGACCACCGGCACCACTGGCACGGTAAGTATCGGTGCGCACATCCGCCGGATTGATATCGATCTCGACATTGTCGTCGATTTCCGGGGAGACGAACACCGAACTGAACGAGGTGTGGCGACGGTTACCGGAATCGAACGGCGACTTGCGCACCAGCCGGTGCACGCCGGTTTCGGTGCGCAGCCAGCCGAAGGCGTATTCGCCTTCAAAACGGACAGTGGCACTCTTGATGCCGGCTACTTCACCGGCGGAACATTCTTCCAGGGTGGCCTTGAAACCCTTGTCGTCGCCCCAGCGCAGGTACATGCGCAACAGCATTTCCGCCCAGTCCTGGGCCTCGGTGCCGCCGGAACCGGCCTGGATATCCAGATAGGCGTTGTTAGCGTCCATCTCGCCGGAAAACATGCGCCGGAATTCAAGTTTCTCCAACTGCGCAGTGAGCTGGGCAATTTCCACCTCAATGTCGGCCACCGCATCGACATCGTTTTCTTCTACGGCCATATCCAGCAGCATGCTGGCATCGGCAACACCGGCGTCGAGATTTTCGATGGTTTCCACCACCAGCTCTAAGGAGGCGCGTTCACGGCCCAATTCCTGGGCACGATCCGGGTCATCCCAGACTTTGGGGTCAGCGAGCTCAAGCTCAACTTCGGTCAGGCGGTCTTTCTTGTTGGCGTAGTCAAAGGTACCCCCTAAGCACATCAGTACGTGCCTGCAGGTCTTCGAGAGTATTCCGAATCGGATTGATTTCCATGGATAAAGTGGCCAAATAGGTGTGGCAAAACAGGGGCGGGATTCTAACGGATTCCGGCGGGGTTCTCTAGGGATGGCCAATAGTTAGAGGGATTTGCCTGCGGAAATTTGGTATTGCCAGAGCATGGCGGGCCGTTATGTGAAGTTCCCCCGTGTTTACCTGTCACTTTTCTTTTGGAAAATAAAGAAAAGTGACAAACTCCTTACGAAAATCCTCGTCCTCCAGTAGCCACTACCCGCTCCACCCCATTAGCCAAGTTGATTCAAAATCCAGCCCACTACAAGCACCTGCGGCAAACACACCAGCGGCAAGAACAGGGCGATTTTCCAGGATTTGGTCAAGTCGCGGATCACCATCACTTCGGTGTAATCCGTGGCGATACCGGCCATCAGAAAGGTAAAGCCATTACCTGGTGCAGCGGCGCGGGTGAGGATATCCGCAGCGATAGGTGTGGAACCCTCTGAGCAGACTTCGATGATGGTTGCGGCCAGCAAGGTCAGCAACAGGCCAACCAGTGTTGGGCCAAACAGCATCTGGTAAGTATCCATGGGTACAAAAGCACGAATGGCAGTGGCCAGTACGACGCCAAAAAACAGCCAGCGGAACACCATCTTCGAATCACGTAATCCATCCCGGAACAGGGCAAACAGCCCAACCGGTGTAATACGGATCGATCTAAACGCACCGGCCAATTGGCGCGCAAAACCCTCACTATGGGGCTGTATTGACTGATGGTTAGGATTGGCCGGCAAGATGCCAGCCGCCACCAACCGATCAAACACCAGCCCACTGATGATGCCAATGGTCATGGACAGCAGAATAAATGCCAGGGTCCAGCCAAAACCGATCAGGGTCACCAAAATGATCGTCAGCGAGAGCGAATTCCAGGGGCTGGCAATCAGAAAGGCCATCAACTGGCCAAGACTGACACCGCGCTCATAAAGTTTGGTGCCGACCATCAGGATGCCGTGGCTGCACAAATCCAGCATCAAACCAGCCAATGTTGCCCGTGCAATGCCGCCCACCGTGCCGCCCTGCCCGAGGGCGGATATCACCAGATCCCGGGGAACCCGGTCAAGCAAGCCCACAAAAAACACTGCGGCCAAAAGCCCCCACCACATCCGGTTGATCAACTCGTAGACACCGGAGGTCATCACCACCAGCCACTGAGGGAGATCCGGGTGACCGTCCACCAGCCAGTAGAGCACGTAACACGCTAGTACGATGCCGCCAGAAATCCACAATAGATAATCCGGCCGCCCTTTTTCACTGTGACAGGAGGCGTCAGATCCACCCTGGCTGGCAGGTTTGGGGCCACAACACCCCCCCGTCATTTCCGACTTGGACACCGGTGTCGGTTCGGATTTAGTGTTACAGCAATCGCCCATGGTCTACTCCGAGTCAGTGGCGAGTTTATTGATGATGGCACAGTTGGGGCTGTCATCCCCCGGACACTGCGCCAATAAGCTGGATAGCATGTCCTTCATCTCGCCAAGTTCACGAATATGGCGATCAATATTACTCACCTTCTCTGTGACCAGTTGATGTACCTCAGCGCTGCGGCGCTGGGGATTGCTCCACAGTGCCAACAACTCTCGACATTCTTCAATGGAAAACCCGAACTGCCGGGCATGGCGCAAAAACCAGAGTTGGCGGACATTCTGTTCCGAGTAGTCCCGGTAACCATTTTCCAGCCGTCGCGGAGAATCGACCAGGCCGATGCTTTCGTAATATCGTATTGTCTTGGCATCCAGCCCGGTTTGTGCCGCCACGTCACTGATTTTCATGGTTACCTCTACTCGGTTTCCCCTAGCCTAGACCTTACACTAACTATAAGGTCAAGCCCCCGGTGCCGAAAAATCCCTCACCAGTCTCCTGCCCTTCCAGAACAGATAGGTGGCCGGTATCACCAGCAATGTCAGCACCAGAGTGGTCACCATGCCACCGATCATCGGCCCGGCGATGCGCTGCATCACTTCGGCGCCTGCGCCACCGCCCAGCATAATTGGCACCAGACCGACTACGATGGCAGAAAAGGTCATCATGATGGGCCGCACACGCTGGCGAGCGCCGTCAAATACGGCTGTTTGTAAATCGGCATAACAAAACTCCCGACCTTCAGTGGCCAAACACTCGCGGTGGCGCTGGCAGGACTGATTGATGTACACCAGCATCAACACACCAATCTCGACCGCGACACCAGCCAGAGCGATAAAGCCCACTCCCACCGCCACGGACAGATCGTAACCCAGCCAGTACATCAGCCAGAAACCACCGAGCAGCGCGAAGGGAATGGTGCCCATAATCACCAGCACCTCGAACAGGCGACGGAAATTGAGGTACAGCAACCCCATGATGATCAGCAGGGTCAATGGCACCACCGTGATCAACCGCTCTTTCGCCCGCAGCAGGTACTCGTACTGACCAGACCAGTTAATGGAATACCCCGGCGGCAGCGCGACTTGTTCGCTGACCACGCGCTGTGCCTCGGCCACATAGGAACCCAGGTCGCGGCCACTGATATCCACAAAGGTCCAGCCGTTGAGCCGGGCATTCTCACTCTTGATCGCCGGTGGCCCGTCCGCAACATAGATATTGGCCACATCGGCCAGCGCGATGCGCTGGTTCATGCCGGTCACCAAGGGCAACAGCCGCAACTGTTCCACGGAACCCCGGTAGTTTTGGGGATAGCGCAAATTGACCGGATAGCGCTCCTGGCCCTCCACCGTCTCGGTCACATTCATGCCGCCCACGGCGGTACGCACCACTCCCTGCACATCATCGATATTGAGTCCATAGCGGGCCGCCTGCTGGCGGTCGATATCAATCTTGATGTAGCGACCACCTGCGACCCGCTCGGAATAGACGGACGCCGTGCCCGCCACCTGCGGCAACACCTGCTCCAATTGCTTGCCGATCCGTTCAATCTCCGCCAGGTCCGGGCCGGAGACCTTCACCCCCACCGGGGTCTTGATACCGGTGGCAAGCATATCGATGCGGGTTTTGATGGGCATCACCCAAGCATTGGTCAGGCCGGGGAAGCTGATCAGGCTATCCAGTTCCTGCCGCAGTGCTTCAGGGGTAAGTCCCGGCCGCCATTGCTCTCGGGGCTTGAGCTTCACAAAGGTCTCGATCATGGTGAGCGGCGCCGGATCGGTGGCCGTCTCTGCCCGCCCCACCTTGCCAAACACCGTCTCCACCTCCGGCACCGTGCTAATCAGTTTGTCGGTCTGCTGCAACAATTGCCGCGCCTTGCCGATGGAAATACCGGCGTAGGTGGTGGGCATATACATCAAGTCGCCCTCATCCAGCGGTGGCATAAATTCGCTGCCGAGTCGGGTAACAGGCCACGCGCCCAGCACCAGCAGGATCAAGGCTCCGACCAGTACCGTTTTGGTGTGTCCCAACACCCACTGAATCACCGGCCGATAGGCCGCTGCCAGCGCCCGATTCAAGGGATTGTGCTGCTCCGGTAATACCCGCCCGCGTATCAGATAGCCCATCAGCACGGGCACCAATGTGATCGACAAACCCGCGGCCGCGGCCATGGCATAGGTCTTGGTAAACGCCAGCGGTGCGAATAGCCGCCCTTCCTGAGCCTCCAGGGTAAATACCGGCAGGAAACTGAGGGTAATCACCAACAGCGAGAAGAACAGCGGCTTGCCGACCTCCATGGTGGCCTCGCGCACCAGCTCCCAGCGGTCGGTATCCTCATCGCTCTGTTCCAGGTGTTTGTGGACGTTTTCAATCATCACAATGGCGCCATCCACCATGGCGCCGATAGCAATGGCGATACCACCCAGAGACATGATATTGGCGTTCAGCCCCTGCTGGTGCATCACCGTAAACGCCACCAGAATACCCACCGGCAGGCTGAAGATGACCACCAGTGCCGAGCGGAAGTGATACAGGAACAGCGCGCAGATCACCGTCACCGCGAGGAATTCCTCGATCAGTTTTTTATACAGATTGTTCGTGGCCCGCTCGATCAGCGAGGAGCGATCGTAGGTGGTGACAAACTCAACCCCCTCGGGAAGGCTGGCCTTCAGCGACTCGAGCTTTTGTTTTACACCGGCGATGGTTTTCTGGGCGCTCTCGCCAAAGCGCATCACCACGATACCGCCGACTACTTCGCCTTCACCATTGAGGTCGGCCACGCCGCGGCGCAATTGTGGCCCCACTGAGATATCGGCAATGTCTCCCAAAGTTAAAGGAGTACCCATGTCATTCAGCCCCAGTGGTATCTGCGCGATATCCTTCACGCCCTGCAAATAGCCACTGGCACGCACCATGTATTCCGCTTCCGCCATCTCCACTACCGAAGCCCCAACCTCCTGGTTGGCATGTTGAATGGCATTGCTGATATGGGACAGCGGCAGGTTGTAGGCGCGCAGCTTGTTGGGGTCCACCACCACCTGGTACTGGCGCACCATACCGCCGACAGTAGCGATCTCGGACACCCCCGGCACGGTCTGCAATTCATACTTGAGAAACCAGTCCTGCAGGCTGCGCAGTTGCGCCAGATCATGCTTGCCGCTGCGATCCACCAGCGCGTAGGCGTATACCCAGCCCACACCGGTGGCATCCGGCCCGAGCTGCGGTTTGACGCCCGCCGGCATATCCCCGGCTACCTGGCTCAGATATTCCAGCACCCGGGAGCGCGCCCAATATAGATCGGTACCGTCCTCAAAAATCACATAAACGTAGGAGTCACCAAAGAAGGAATAGCCCCGCACCGTCACCGCTTTGGGTACAGACAGCATGGCTGTGGTCAGGGGGTAAGTCACCTGATCCTGCACCACCTGGGGCGCCTGACCAGGAAAACGGGTCTTGATAATGACCTGCACATCGGACAAGTCGGGAATGGCGTCCACCGGCGTGTGGCGCAGGGAGTAAAGCCCAGCAACGGACAGTATTACCGCCATCAATAAGACGAGGATCGGGTTCTGCAAGGACCAGCTGATAACACGATTGATCATGATGGTCCCCTCAGTGCTGGTGAAGGTGGCTTTCGCCACCGTCACCCATGCGTTCCAGCTCGGCGTCGATATTGGATTCGGAGTCGATCAGGAACTGGCCGGACACCACCACTTCATCGTCTTCATGAAGACCGCCGAGAATTTCCACCCGACCGGCACTTTCCATACCCGTCTTGACCGGCACTGAGCGATAAGTGCCCTCAGCCATGCGCATCACCACGCGATCTTCCCGGCTGCCCCGGATAACGGCCTCTCGTGGCACGGACAGGCGCGCCTGCCCGTCACCGGCCTGGATGTCCAATTGTGCGTACATGTTGGGCCGCAACCGCCAATCGGCGTTATCAAAGCGGATACGCAACTGGGTGGTACGGGTCATTTCATTCAGTTCCGGATAGATGTATTCCACTTGCCCGGACCAGACCTCACCCGGATAGCTCGCCAGTGTCATCACTACCGGCTGGCCCGGTGCCAGCCAACCCGCCTGGCGCTCGAACACCTCGGCAATCACCCAGACACTGTCCAGCCGACCAATGGCCATCATCTCCAGTGACGGCGTCACATACATTCCCTCGCGCACCTTGAGGCCGGTGAGAATGCCGCTGCGTGGGGCTGTAAATAAAACCGTCTGTTGGGCCCGACCACTTTTATCCAGTGCCGCAATATGTCCGGCTTCCAGCCCCAGAGACAGCAAGCGCTGTCGAGAGGCATCGATCAGTGCGCGGCTTTTGCTGCGCAGCGCCGCCAGATAATCTTCCTGCACGTTGACCAGGGCCGGGGAGTACAACGCAAACAGCGGATCACCCTGCTTGACCCGGTCGCCGACACTCGACACCGCCAGCCGCTCCACCCAACCCTCCACACGGGTGTGTACATGACTGAGTTGTTCTTCATCCAACTGGATGTAACCCACCGTGAGAATTTGACGGGCCATCGGCTCCAGCCTCACCGGACTGATTCTCACACCCAGATTCTGCTCCACGGCAGGGCTGATGCGCACATCCCCCTCCGGCGCTTCATAGACCGGCACCAGATCCATACCCATCGGCGATTTACCGGGCTGATCCCTGCGGAAGTTGGGATCCATGGGGGCAACCCAATAGAGCGGAGCTTTCTCAACAACCGACTCAGCGACCGGCTCAGTTGACCGCATATCCTGATGACCAAAACCACCGCCCAGCCAGTAACCGCCCAGCACTGCCAGCAAGGCGACAATCAATATCCATAACTTATTCATAATGGGCATCCTCACTGACAGGGGACTGATCGGGCAGCAGGTAGTAAACCCCCGCCAGGGATTGGTAATAGCGCTGCAGGGTTTGCTGGTAGTCCAGCTCCAGCTCCAGCCGCACACTGGAGGACTGCATCACATCGGCAAAGTCGGCAGCATCGCTGCGGTAGGCCTGCAATGCGGCATCCGCCTGCTGCGCCCCCAACTGCAATAACTGCTCCTGGTAGAGCGCGACACTGCGTTGCAATTCGCGCACTTGTGCAAGTCCACTGGCCAGGGAAGCATTCATTTCCGCGAGCAGATCAGCGCGACTGACCCGCAAAGCCGCCAGGCGGTGTTCTTCCGCACGGTACTGGCGATCCTGGCGATTGGCGGTAAACAACGGCAGGTCAACTGTGATGGCGGCAGAGAAAAAGTCCGGCAAGCGGTCTCCTGCCATATCATCCGCCTCACGGCGGGCATAACTCAATTCCACTCCCCAGTTGGGTTTGTAGCGCTCACCAGCCAGGTCCAGTTGTGCAGACTGCTGACGCACCCGGTAATCGCTGGCCAATAACCGCGGATGGTTCGTTGCCACCGGCCCGGCAGCGGGCGCTACCCAATTCTCCGGCCACCCGCTATCCAGTTCGCCATAGGCCGCATCACCGAGCCAGCGTGAAAACCAGGCTCGTTCCATGGCAATCTGCTTGTCCGCTGCCAATAGGCGGTTATCCAATTGCCCCAACAGCAATTTGGCGCGCAGGTAGTCCTGCTGGTGTTTCCGACCAACCTTGTAAAAAGACAGGGTGACGTCCACCAACTGTTCGAACACCGGACGATAGCCCGATAACAATTGCCGGCTGTGTATCCAGCCCGCCAGATTCAGCCAGTGCTGACGCACCTCCTGCTGCAGTTTTAGTGCGGCGTCGCTGCGTTCGGCATCGACCTGGTTGGACTGGGCTGTCACTTTTTGCTGACGCAACGTCCGGGTATCACCTGCCGGAAACTGCTGGCGGACACCCACCTTGAGCTGCGTCATCGGCTCCTGATCAATATCCCAGGTATCCACGGGCAGATTGGCACCGGCAAGAATCAATTGCGGATCGGGCAACTGGGCCGCGAAGGTCGACTCTTCCCGCAGGGCCGAGGATTGTTCAACCTGTGCTTGCAGCCCGAGGTCTTCGGCCAGAGCAATCTGCTCGGCCTGATGCAAGGTGAGAACCTGCGCAGAAACCGCCCACGAGGTCATGGAAGACAGAAAAAACAGACAAAATTGTTTTGTTAACCTGGACATAGTGTTCGCTCAAAACAGTAGGGAAACTGGCCTGATAACAGACCAATCAAAGCGAGGAACTACAGGTTATTTAATCCAGCCAGACACAGTTTCGCTGGTGCAGGGGAGGCCCCGTGGGGGGAACGGGGGCGTAATAGACTTTCGGCGGTGAGGGTAAAACGGCCACCAGCGAAAACAGCAGGAAACCGATAATCGCAAAGGTCAGCAGATCCATGAACGGGTAATGCACTGGCAGTTGATGCCCTTGCAGCACATCACAGCAGTGAGGTGCATCGGCGGTGTCCGCTGCCTCAACATGATGCCCAGCCATCATATGATGGTTAGCATGCGGGTCTACCATTGGATCAACCGACGGGCTGTGCAGCAGTGGCATCAGACCGCACAGCAACAACCACCCCACCAACAGGAGGGCAACAGAGGTGCGATATTTTAAGGCGATCTTTTCCACGGCAATCACTATAAACCTTACACCCGGTAGAGGGTCAACCTTTTGTCCTTACATTTGAGTGTAGTCAATTGCTCCGCCGAGGGTAAGCTAGAGTCCTGACAACACCTGTAACGGTGGCCTGGTCACCGACTGCCGGGTATAAGCCACGCCCAATGCCCCCACCAACAGCGCACCCAACAATGGCCCCGCCAGCCACAATTCCGGATGCAGCCTAAAAGACGCTTCAAACATCCGTTGTTGCAACAGGAACAACGCCAGCTCGGCGCCACTGGCCGCCAACAAGCCGGACAGCGCCCCCAGCGTGCCAAACTCGAGCGATTGCACGGCCAGAATGCGTCGCCCGGTACTGCCCAGTGTCCTCAGGATGGCACTTTCCTGCAGGCGCTCGTCCATGGACAGCTTCACCGCCGCCAGCATCACCAACACCCCACAGCCGAGAATCAGCAGCGTCATCAACTCCAGTCCGTGGGTCACCTGTGACACCATGGTGCGAATGCGGTCGATCACCATATCCAGCTCGATCACCAGCACCGTGGGGTACGCTTTGAGCAATTCATTCACGAAGGGTTTCTGTTCCGGTGGCAGGTACAGGCTGGTCATGAAAATACGCGGGAATTTTTCCAGATAACCCTCAGGAAAGAGGATGTAAAAATTGGGCGTCATGGTGTCCCAGTTAAGGCTGCGGATACTGGTAATCAGCCCTTCAAAGGTAAGCCCCCCCACGTTGAAGGTAAGGCGACTGCCCAGGGTTACACCAATCTCTTCGGCCAGATCCTGCTCAATGGAGACCGGCGCAACGTCTTCACCATAACGGCCGGAAAAATCCCCGAGTTGATCCCACCACGCGCCCCACTCCACCACATTTCCCTCAGGCAACTGGCTGCTCCAGCTCAGGTTCAGCTCCCGGCGCAGCGCCTCATTGCTGTCCACCAGTTCCTCCGACGGTGGCTGTCCGTCTATCAGGGTAATGCGCCCGCGCACCATGGCATACCAGCCAACGCTTTGGAGCTGGTTATCCGCCAGCAATTTTTCCACTCCGGCCAGCTCGTGGGGCGCCACATTGACCAGAAAATGATTCGGCGCATCCTCCGCCAGTTGCCATCGCCACTCTTCCAGCAGGGAAGTGCGGATCATCACCAACGTCATCAGGATCGCCATGGCACTGACAAATCCAGCCAGCAACACCAGGCTCTGCACCCGCCGCCGCCACAAGTTGCCAAGGGCCAGACGCCAGACATTGCCCGCCCGATTACCCAGGTGGCGCAGCAGGCGCAACAACAACCAACCTGGCCCCATCACCGTTGCGGCAGTCAGGGCCAGACCACCCAACACCGCCATAGTCATAGCGAGACTCTGGCTGTACCACAGCAACATGGCGGCAACCACGACAACACCGATCAACAATCGCCGCATTGCACCCACTAGCTGCACCGGCACATCCCTGCGCAATACCACCAGTGGCGATAGAGCCGGCAAGTGCCAAAGCGCTGGCAGGGCAAAACCCAGCAAACACAGCAGTCCTGTGGCCAGCCCCGTTAACCAGGGTCGCCAACCGGGCGCGGGAAGATTAACCGGCAACAATTCCCGCACCAACACAATCAATACTTCGTGGATCACCCACCCCAACACCAAACCCAACAGGGAGCCGACCAGCCCGAGCCACAGGGTTTGTTGCCAATACAAAGCACGCACCCGTCGGGCCGATACACCCCAGCTCTTCAACAGCGCTACCGTAGCGGTCTGTCCCACCGCGAAATGGCGGCTGGCCAACGCCAGCGCAATACCCGCCAGCACCACACCAAGACTGCCCGCCAGGAGCAGAAAGCGTCGGCCCTGAGCCAGAGTATCCGTCAGTCCGGCCTGCGCCTCGTCCGGCGACAGCAGCCGGTCATGCACGGCCAGCTGGGGCTCCAGCCAGGATAGATAATCCGCCAGATCGTCATCGCCCGCTGCCAGCAGCAACCGATAGTTGACGCGACTGCCCGGCTGAATCACCCCGGAAGCGGCCAGATCCGTCCAGTTCATCAGCACCCGTGCACCGAAGAGGGAAAATGAGCCCCCGCGATCCGGTTCCTCCACGATGACACGGGTGGCACGCAGGCTGACTTCGCCTACATCCAACCTATCACCGAGGTTCATGTTGAGCAGCGGCAACAGGCGGCTATCTACCCACGCTTCTCCAGGCGGCGGTCCGTGATCCACCTGCTGGAACTGCTCCGGATCTGTTGCAAAGGGGGTTTCAGAGAGTGTCAGCACGCCGCGCAGGGGATAGTTATCCTGCACCGCTTTCACCGAGGCGAGGTGGTTATAGTCTCCGCTGTAAACCATCGAGGCGAATAACGCCATTTCAGCCGTCATCACCCCCTGTTCATGGGCCTCCGCAAGCCATTGCGATGGAATTTCCCGGCTGCTGCGCACCTGTGCATCTGCCGCCAGGAAATGGCTGGACTCTTTCACCAGCGCCCGCTCCACACGGTCGGCCAGCAATGCCACAGAGGTCACTACCACCACCGCCATCACCAGCGAGCCGAAGATCAGCCCCAACTGACCGCCGCGCCAACTGCGCCACAACAGTTTCAGGGCCATCATCAGGAATTGACCGGCATCGCCGCCTCGCTGTTGACCAGACGCCCGGCCTGCAATTCCACCCGGCGATGACAGCGACTTGCCAGCACCCGCTCATGGGTCACCAATATCAACGTGGTGCCCGCTTCCCGGTTGAGCTGGAACAGCAGGTTATTGATGGTCTCGCCAGTGGCGGTATCGAGATTGCCAGTGGGTTCATCGGCAAAGAGAATTTTCGGCTGGCTGGCAAACGCGCGGGCCAAGGCCACCCGCTGCTGTTCACCGCCGGAGAGCTGCCGGGGATAGTGATGCCAGCGGGCATCCAGCCCTACCCGCTCCAGAAAGCGGCGAGCGGTTTCCAGCGCATGGGCATCGCCGCGCAATTCCAGCGGCAGGGCGACATTTTCCAGGGCAGTGAGGCTGGGCAGTAACTGAAAGGACTGGAACACAAACCCCACATAGCGGGCGCGCATGGCGGCGCGACCTTCCTCATCCATGGCGGTAATGTCTTCACTGTTAATGCGCACCTGCCCGGCACTGGGCAAATCCAGACCGGCCAGAATTCCCAACAGAGTGGATTTTCCCGAACCGGAAGGGCCAACAATGGCCAGCGCCTCCCCGTCGTCGACCTTCAGGTTTACATCATCGAGAATACGAAGGGTGCCCGCGGAAGTCGCAACCTCTTTGCTGATATGACTTGCTTCAATCATGACATACGCACTCCTTCCACCTCTTCCATTTACCCGGAAACTCCCTAGACTGTATCAGGCATTCACAACCATCAAGCCTTTTTGCCATGCCCATCATTCTGCGATCGTTCCTATTTACCCTGATGCTGCTCCCCCTGAGCAGTTTCAGCGCCACCCTATTGGTGCTGGGCGACAGCATCAGTGCCGGTTACGGCATTGACCGCGGCAAGGGCTGGGTCGAACTGCTGCAACAGCAACTGGGGGACGACCACCAGGTTATCAACGCCAGTATCAGCGGCGATACCACCGGTGGCGGATTGTCTCGGCTGAAGACCCTGGTAGAGGAACACCAACCGCAATTTGTGCTCATCGAACTGGGGGGTAACGACGGCCTGCGCGGCTACCCCGTTCACCGCATGAAGCAGAACCTGCGGGCGATGATTGATCTCAGCCGCCAGTGCGACGCCCAGCCCATCCTGTTTGCCATGCGTATCCCACCAAA
>JBFICU010000011.1:0-14596 GCA_041581855.1 Porticoccus sp.
CAGACTGATTGCCTGGGTTTGACGATAATTGTTGTTCAATACCAGCTCTGCTACCTGGTCGGTCATATCCACCAATAACTGGTTACGCTGTTTGGTCGTCAGATCCTCGGACAGAACCAATTCATTGAGCAGGATCTTGATATTCACCTCATGGTCCGAGCAATCCACACCGCCGGCATTATCGATAAAATCCGTATTACAGGCCCCACCGTTAAGAGCGTATTCGATGCGCCCCCGCTGGGTGATACCCAGGTTGCCACCCTCAGCGAAAACCTTGCAGCGCAATTCCCTGCCATTAACACGCACCGGATCGTTTGCGCGATCCCCGGCATCCTGGTGGCTTTCAGTCGCAGCCTTCACATAGGTGCCAATACCGCCATTCCAGATCAGATCCACCTCGGCTTTGAGTAGCTCGTGAATCAACTCATTGGGCTTGAGCACTTTTGCAGCGATACCAAAGCGCATCCGTACCTGTTCAGTAAGGTGAATCGCCTTGGCTGCCCGTGAAAAAATGCCGCCGCCTACAGAAATCAGCTCAGCGTCGTAATCCTCCCAACTGGAACGGGGCAGATTAAAAAGCCTCTGTCGCTCGGCAAAACTTGCCGCTCCGTCCGGGTCGGGATCGAGAAAGATGTGCTGGTGATTGAACGCTGCCACCAGGCGAATATGTTCGGAGCACAACATGCCATTTCCGAACACATCTCCAGCCATGTCGCCTATGCCTATAACGGTAAAATCTTCGCTCTGGGTATTGAGGCCCCGCTCCCGGAAGTGGCGCTGCACTGATATCCAGGCACCTCGGGCAGTAATACCCATTTTCTTGTGGTCGTAACCATAGGAACCACCGGAGGCAAAGGCATCCCCCAACCAATGTCCGTAGGCCAGGGATATTTCATTGGCATAGTCCGAAAAACTGGCGGTGCCCTTGTCCGCTGCCACCACCAGATAGGGGTCATCGTAATCCCGGCGCACTACGGACTTGGGTGGCACCACCTCGCCCCCGATAATATTGTCTGTCAGATCCAGCAGTCCACGGATGAACATCTGGTAACAGGCTATGCCCTCCTGTAACAGCTCCTCCCGGCTGGCGTTGCGGGGTACCTGTTTGGCGACAAACCCGCCCTTGGCACCCGTCGGGACAATCACCGCATTTTTAACCTGCTGGGCTTTGACCAGGCCGAGCACTTCCGTACGGTAATCCTCCAGTCGGTCTGACCAACGCAACCCGCCACGGGCCACCTTGCCGGTGCGAAGGTGCACGCCTTCCATCCGCGGGGAGTAAACAAAAATTTCGAACAATGGACGGGGTTCAGGGGCGTCGCTAAGTTCCCGTGGTGATAGTTTCACCGATATATAGGGTTTCCACTCGCCATCGGCACCGGGCTGGAAGAAGTTGGTGCGCTTGGTGGCGTTGATGAGCTGCAGGTAACTGCGCAGTACCCGATCCGCGTTGAGGTTGCTGACCTGGTCGAGTATTTCCAGGATTTTTTCGTTGAGGCGCTCTGCCCGCCCGTATTCCTCACCATGGGACTCCAGCAGTTTTGGGTCGAACATACAGCGAAACAGCGCCACCAGGTTGCGCGTGACTTCCAGGTTGGTGGCCAGGGTATCGGCAATAAAATCCTGACTGAAGCTACTGCCTAACTGTTTCATGTAGCGTGCGTAAAGCCGCAACAGTGCCACTGTGCGCCACTCCAGCCGAGCGCCGACTACCAGGTGATTGAAGCGGTCATTCTCGGTTCGCTGCGCCCATACCGCTGAAAATGCATCCTGGAAGGCATTGCGCACCAGTGACACATCCACGTCCACATCCAGTGCAAAGCGCAAGGTGAAGTCCTGTAACCGGACATCGCCGCCATCCTGGGGCGAAATCTGGTAAGGATGTTCCCCCAGCACGCGGAAACCGAGGTTCTCGAGCATCGGCACCAGATCGGATAACTCCAGCTGCTCTTCCCGATGAAACAGTTTAAAGCGCATCACATTGCGCTCAGCGCCAACCGGCTGGTAAAAACTGGTGGCGATTTCACCCTCGCCCTTGAGATTGTGGAACAGCGCAATATCGTGAATGGCCGAACGGTAGTCGAAGTGATCCCGGTAACTGGCCGGGAATGCATCACGGTAGTTCTGGGCCATCAGTCGCCCCATTTCCTCACCCCACTGTTCCAGTGCGGCCTCCTCCAGTTCATCCCCCCAGTCCTGTGTAATGGAAATGATGCGCTTGACCAGTGAACGGAGATCCACGTCCCGGTGACGGCTGGAGTCGATCCTCAATACGTACTGAGTTCGCGCCAGGATGGATTCGGAGAAAATCGTATTGAATTCACATTCAGCAGCATCAAATTCTGCTTTTAGCAACTCTTCAATATGTGTGCGAATGGATGTGCGATAGATATCCCTTGGCATGTAGACCATGCAATTGACGAATTTCTCAAATGGGTCGACGCGGACAAAGAGCCTCACGACACGCCGCTCACTGATCTGCCAAATACCCACCAGGGTGTTGTACAACTCATCTGCTGAAGAGTGGAACAACTCATCCCTGGGGTGCACTTCAATCAGTTGGCGCATGGCTTTGAAGTCGTGACTACCGGGCAGAAAGCCAGTGCGATCCAGCACCTGTTGCACACGCTGGCGAATGAGGGGTATCTGGAAGGGACTGATATTGTAGACCGCCGAGGTGTACAGCCCCATAAACAAATGTTCACCCACCACCTTCCCTTGGTGATCATAGTGCTTCAGCACGATAAAATCGGCATAGGCCTGGCGGTGCACCCTCGAACGACAGGACGACTTGGTGAACGCCATTGGCGCCACATCCCGATAAAACGCCTGGATACCGGGACTCAAATCAGACAAGAGCACCTTGTCGCCGGTCAGCTGATGGCGTCGAAAAATCCCCAATTGATGCTCTGCCAAAGGTTTAAGGCCAGGTTCATGCCGCCCTTTCAGCAGTTTGAATTCCACCACGCCCTGAAGAATAAAAGCGCCATCCCGAAGCCATTCCAGAAAAGCAGCGAGTTCTGCGGCCTCTTCTTCCGGCAACCTGGCATGGTTGTCCCGCACCTCGGCGATCACCTTGTTGAGTCGAGCTGTCATCGGCCGAAAATCGTCGGTGACCACCTCTACATCCTCTAATACATCGAGGATATCGTGCTCCAGGGCCTGAAGATCATCCTGAGAACTGTGCAGATCGACGTCAATAAAAATCAAGGCCTCTGCCCGACTATCCTTATCATCCGCGCCCCGGATAGGCTCTATCATCGTGCCGTGTTCATCGCGAACGACATTGAGTAACGTGCTTTTAATGACCTGTACATTCAGTCCAGCACGGTTCAGCAGAATACGAACGGAGTCCACCAGAAAAGGCATGTCACGCTGCAGAATAAAAATCGCGGTAGCATCATTGACCCAGCCATCGTCTTCCAGCACAGGATTGAACGCACGGACCTTGGCACGATGGGGGTCTACCTTGCTGATAAAAAGGTAGAGGCTGTGAACAAAGCCCTGAATATCCTCAATGCGCTGTTCCGCAAACTCTTCCAGAGGAAACAGATCAAACAGCTTGTGGGCAAACGGCAACAGTTGCTTGGCCAGTTCGGCTGGATATTGGCGTTGAAACTGCTCCTCGAGCCTGGCAAAAAAATCGACACGTGAAATAACCTGCATTACGCCCCTTCCTTTGCTTATTATTCAGTCAATCTCGTCCAATTATGCGCTTGCGCCCTTTATAACTGAACTTCATTTACCACCTACAGTCTAGGTTAACCTTAGCGGGTCGTGCCTGTTTGGGTTGACGCCCCATAAGCATTACAATCCATCGCCTCAACGAACCTAGAAGTAAAAAAAAGCATGACTCACCAGCACAAAATTCTGCAACTTCGCGACTTCCTCAACGGCCAGATTGTCGGCCAACCCCACCTGATTGACCGACTGATCATTGCTCTGTTGGCTGATGGTCACTTGCTGGTGGAAGGTGCTCCCGGTCTGGCCAAGACCAAAGCCATCAAAACATTGTCAGAGGGCATAAGCGGCGATTTTCACCGCATCCAGTTTACCCCCGACCTGCTGCCCGCCGACATTACCGGCAGTGATATCTACCGCCCCGAGGACGGCAGTTTTCAGTTCCAACCCGGACCGATATTCCACAACCTGGTCCTGGCGGATGAAATCAACCGTGCACCCGCGAAAGTGCAATCGGCCCTGCTGGAAGCAATGGCAGAGCGGCAGATCAGTGTCGGACGCAGCACCTACACCCTGCCGCGACTGTTCATGGTAATGGCAACCCAGAACCCCATTGAGCAGGAAGGCACCTACCCCCTACCGGAAGCACAAATGGATCGTTTCCTGATGCACGTCAATGTGGGTTACCCCGCTGCCGACGCCGAGCGGGAGATTCTGCGACTGGCCCGCAGTGAAGCCCTCAATACAGATGCAGTACAAGTTGAAAAGGTCACAGAGGAAGCCCTGCTGGAAGCCAGGAAAGAAGTGCTTTCCGTGCACATGGCGGAACCGGTTGAGGAATATATCGTGCAGTTGATACTCGCCAGCCGCAATCCGGCCCAGTATGGAGAACAACTGGGCAGCTGGCTGGATTACGGTGCCAGCCCCAGGGCGACCATTTCCCTTGACCGCTGTGCCCGCGCCAGCGCCTGGCTGAATGGCCGTGACTACGTATCCCCGGATGACGTGCGCAGTGTTGCCCATGATGTTTTGCGCCACCGTCTGATACTCAGCTTTGAAGCAGAAGCCAGCGGTATCACTCCGGACAAGGTCACCGACACGTTGATCGCCAACGTTCCCTCCGCCTGATCCATGATCGACCCGGACCTCGACAACCCGGCCATCGCCGATGTCACCACTTTGGTGGGCATGCGTTTTGGCACCCGTGAGCTGAATTTCTTTCCGCGGCTGATGGCGCGCACCGCACTGATGGGCAGCCACCAGTCGCGCAGCCGCGGGCGCGGTATGGATTTCGAGGAGGTACGACAGTACCAACCTGGGGATGACATTCGCACTATTGACTGGCGTGTCACCGCGCGCACCCTGACGCCCCACACCAAACTGTTCCGGGAGGAACGGGAGCGGCCGGTTTTGATCGTCAGTGACCTGCGTCCCAGCATGTTTTTCGGGTCACGTGCTTTAAAGTCTGTGGTGGCCTGCCAGGTCTCTGCCACCCTGGGATGGGCCGGACTCAACGCCAATGACCGGGTCGGCGGCCTGATTATCGGCGCCCACCAGCATGTTGAAATTCGTCCTCGACGCAGTCATCACACAGTGCTGCAACTGATACACCGGCTGCGGGACTTCAGTGAACAGCTGACCCAAGCCAACACCAGCCAGTACAGCTTGGCGGATATCCTGCGGGATTGTCGCCGGGTAGCCCTGCCCGGCTCCACGTTATTCCTGGTGAGCGACTTCCACGATTTGGACCGCGACTGCGAACACCATCTGTTTGAACTTGCTCGACACTGTGATATTACCCTGTGCCAGGTTTTCGACCCGCTGGAAAAGGCCCTGCCGCCACCGGCCCTCTATCAGGTCAGCAATGGTGAGCAGCGCTTTGCGCTGAACAGCCGCGACAGCAAACTGCGTCAGCAATTTGAGCAGCAGTTTCGCGATCACCAGAATAAACTTCGGCAACTCGCCAGCCAGTTGCGCATGGGTTTCCTGACGTTTGATACGGCTGAACCCGTGTTACCGGTATTGCAACAAGCCTATAGCCGCAAAAAGAAAGGGCGACGCCGGTGAACCCCCAGGACCCTTTAGCGAACTTGCGCGATATCCACCTGCCGGACCCGGTGGGCTGGTGGCCGCCCGCACCGGGATGGTGGTTATTGTTACTGCTGGCATTGGCCACGCTGGCTTTCAGCCTCGTCTGGCTGATCAAACGTTACCGCTCTAACCGCTACCGCCGCGAGGCACTGGTCATACTGATACAACTGGAAGCATCTCTTGCTCAGCAACCACTGGAGCTTTGTCACGCCATTCTGGCGCTACTGCGTCGCACGGCCAAATCTGCCTACCCCGGACAAGGACTTGAAGCGGAGTTACTGCCGCAACTATTTCATCGCCTCAATCTGAGTTGCCGCAAACCCGCCTTTGAACCGGCGTTACAACAACAACTCAAGGAGCTGCCCTACCAGGCCAACCCCCAAATACCCACACACACGCCAAAAGAATTACTGGTGTCGACGCAGCACTGGATCAAAAAACACCGCCGGGGGGTGCCATGCTGACGTTTGAATGGCCTTGGCTGCTGGTATTGCTGCCACTACCTCTGCTCTATCGCCTTTGGCGTCGCCGTGCAGAAACGTTAGCACCGGCCTTAAAGGCACCCGTCTACTTTGCATTGGCAGCACAGACACAGACACAACGCCAGGCTGGTTACTGGCAATGGATCTCGTTAGCGCTGTTGATCATTGCCTGGTCCTGCACGTTATTTGCTGCTGCACGTCCCACCTGGATCGGCGACCCGGTGGCGCTCCCCAGCTCTGGCCGCGACCTGCTGATCGCCGTGGATATTTCCGGCAGTATGGAACAGACCGACATGGTGCTGGAAGGCAATACCGTGGATCGTCTCACCGCCGTCAAGCAAGTGGTCGGTGAATTTGTCACTCGCCGCCAGGGCGACCGTCTCGGCCTGATTCTGTTTGGCACCCGCCCCTACCTGCAAACGCCACTGACATTTGATCGCCTGACCATGAATACTCTGTTGGGTGAGGCGCAAATTGGTTTTGCCGGTGACCGTACCGCCATTGGCGACGCCATCGGCTTGGCAGTAAAACGTCTGCAATCCCGCCCGCAAGATCACCGCGTGCTTATTTTGCTCACGGATGGAGCCAACTCCGCCGGGGAAGTACAACCGTTGGAAGCCGCTGATATCGCCGCTCACGAAGGCGTCACCATCTACACCATCGGCATCGGTGCCGATGTCATGCTGCAGCGCAGCTTCTTTGGTGCGCGACGGGTCAATCCCTCACAGGATCTGGACGAAACAACCCTCACCACCATCGCCGAAAAAACCGGTGGTCGTTATTTCCGCGCGCGCAATCCGGAGGAACTGCAACAGATCTACCAGCAGCTGGATCAGCTGGAACCGGTTGAGCAGGAAGCTGAAACCCTCCGTCCGACCAAGGCACTGTTCTATTGGCCGCTGGGCCTTGCCCTACTGTGCAGCCTGTTACTGGCCCCGCTGGCAAACCGGGGAGATAGCTAATGGCGATGCTGGCAGATTTTCACTTGCTAAGGCCATGGTGGTTACTGGCGCTGTTGCCCGCGGTACTGGCCGCTTGGTGGTTCTATCGGCAACAAAATCACAGCGGCAGCTGGCAACAGGTAATCGCCCCGGAGCTGCTGCCCTTTCTGGTCGACGGCAGTGCCGTCACAAGGCGTCGATCCCTTGTCGTCGCGGCATTGTTCGGATGGTTACTCACGACCCTGGCGATGGCAGGCCCCACTTGGGAGCGCACACCCCTGCCGGTCCACAAACAGGAAAGCGCTTTGGTGGTGCTGTTTGATTTATCCCCATCCATGCTGGTCCAGGATCTGAAACCTAACCGCCTGACCCGCGCCCGTCTGAAATTGATTGAATTGCTGCAACAGCGTAAAGAAGGTACTACCGGCCTGGTCGCTTATGCAGCCGACAGCTTCGTGGTCAGCCCGCTTACCGATGATGCCGCCACTGTGGCAGCACTGGTACCGGCACTTGACCCGAATATCATGCCCGGACAAGGCAGTAATGTAGAAGCCGCCCTCAACAAGGGAATCGAGTTGGCCCTCAATGCCGGACTCGATCAGGCTGACATCCTGTTAATTACCGATGAGATTTCCATTGAAGCTCAGGATGAAATCGCTTCACTGTTGCGGGGCATGGGGAATTTCCGGCTATCGGTGTTGGGCGTGGGAACCCCTGACGGCGCGCCAATTCCTCTGGGTAGCGGTGGTTTTGCCAAGGACCGTAGCGGTGCCATTGTCATTCCAAAACTGGACCAGCGAAGTCTGCGCAGCCTGGCGAGCCGTCACGATGGCCGTTTCAGTTCACTCAGTGCAGACGATAGTGACATTCGCTACCTTGCCGACGGCTTCAATATCAAGCCGGGCTCCCCCAGCAAACAACTGGATCGCACTTTCGACAGTTGGCACGATCTCGGCTATTGGTTGGTTCTGCCACTGCTACCCATTCTGTTACTGGCGTTTCGGCGCGGTTTACTCGCCGGGCTGCTGTTGTTGCCCGTACTGGGAAGCCCACAGCAAGCAATGGCCTTTGGCTGGGATGACCTGTGGCTGACACCCGATCAACAGGCCGCTCGCGCCATGTCCGAGGGCGATACCAAAAACGCCCAACAAACCTTTAAGAATCCGAACTGGAAAGCGGCGGCAGCCTATCGCAATGGCGACTATGACGGTGCCGAGCAACTCTACCAGCAGGAATCTGCTACCGCACAGTACAACCGCGGCAATGCTCTGGCCAAAGCGGGCAAATTGGATGAGGCACTGCAAAGCTATAACAAGGCATTGAACCTTGAGCCAGACATGGAAGATGCCAAAGCAAATCGGGAGTTGGTCGAGCAGTTGCTTAAACAACAGCAGGACCAGCAACAAAATCAGCAGGGCGATTCCTCTGAGGATCAAAAAAACCAGCAGCAGGATCAGAACAACTCTCAAGATCAGAACGATCAACAGCAGAATCAGTCTGAATCCGATCAACAGGATGACGAGAATTCGTCTTCGTCCTCGCAAAACCAATCCCAGGACAATCAGCAGCAACAGGACAAACAGTCCACCGATCCACAGAATAACGACTCCAGGAACGACGACCAGCAACAGGATTCTTCTGGCTCAGACCAGCAAGATGCCCCGCAGGAAGAGCAAAAACAGCAGCAGGCACCGCAAAAACCAGATCAACAGGTCACGGACGGTGAAGCTGAACAAACTGAAGCAAAAGGCCAACCACAACAGGTAGAAGCGCCGGAAATGAGTGACGAAGAAAAACAGGCCATGGAACAGTGGCTGCGCAAAATTCCCGACGATCCCGGTGGACTGTTGCGGGAAAAATTCCGCTATGAAGCGAAGAAACGCAATTATGAACAACGCCGCGGCATCAGCCCGCCCGGCAACGCCGAACAGAGATGGTAAGTGCCCATGACAACCGCCGTTAACCGGACAACATTGAGCCAATGGCTGATTCTCTCCATGCTGCTATTGCTCAGCCTCCACAGCTGGGCAGACACGCTGACCGCTACCGTTGACCGCAATCAGCTTAGCCGCGGAGAAACTGTCGAATTACAGGTGCGTTTCGACGGCCAAACCACCAGTGATCCGGACTTCTCGTCACTGGAACGGGACTTCGAAATACTGGGTCAGCATCAGCAGAACCAGTTTTCTATCATGAATGGCAGCACCCAGTCTTATACCCAATGGACGCTGCAACTACTCCCCAAACAAACCGGACGGATACTGATTCCCGCCCTGCAGTTCAAGGGTGTGAAAAGTGACCCCATTACCCTGCAAGTCGAAAAGCGCACGACGGCCAGTACCGACTCGGAACCGGTATTTATGGAGACCGAAGTCGATAAATCTTCAGTGTATGTACAAGAACAACTGTTGCTGACCCTGCGACTCAACACCTCCGTGCCCCTGCAAGGGCTTAGCAGCGAAGAGCTGATGGTCAAAAATGCCTCGCTGTTGAAGGTCTCGGAGAATCAGTATCAGAAACGCGATAACGGCGTGCTCTACCAGGTAGTGGAACTGAAGTACGCCCTGTTCCCGGATACCAGTGGTGAGCTGATCATCCCGCCGGTGCGTTTTACCACGGCAATCCCTGATCGCCGAGATCCTTATTCCGGTTCACTGTTTGGCTCCCGGGGCAAACCCCTCTTTCTGTTCTCTGAAGAACAACATATTGAGGTGAAACCGCGCCCGGCAAATTACGGATCTGGTGATTGGCTCCCCGCCAAAGGTCTCAGCCTCAGTGAGCGCTGGAGTCGCCCGCTGAACGAATTGGTCGCGGGAGAGCCCGTGACGCGCACCATCAATCTCACCGTCCAGGGATTGATGGACAGCCAGCTACCACCCCTCGCCATCGACTCCGGTGAGGGTTTCAAGGTCTACCCGGATCAGCCCCAGCTCGAAAACAGCCCGGATGCCAATGGTGTGATTGGCTCCAGAATCGAATCCATCGCTATCGTTCCATCGCGGGCCGGCAGTATTGCCCTGCCACCGATCAAAGTTCGCTGGTGGGATACCACCAATCAGCAAGTGAGGGAAACCGTGCTTGAGGGACAGACCCTCGAGGTGAAGCCCGCTGCGGGGATAACAGCAACACCGGCCCCAACAGAAGCTGTCGCACCTTCCTCCATGGACACTGGGGACATAACAGGCCCAATTGCCACCGCGGATACCCGCCGGGCAAGCCTGTTGGTATGGGTATTAATAGCCTTTAACCTGTTATTGCTGATCGCAGTGGTTGTGTTGTTCTTACTGTGGCGCAACAGTCTCGACCGCGGTACAGCCCCCCAGCCAACAGCACATGCGGAAGATGAGTCCAGCCTGTTCAAGTCACTGCTTCTTCGCGCCAGAGAAGGTAACCAGCGCAGCTTCCGTGAAGCCCTGCTATTGTGGGCCGGCGCCTTCTGGCAGAAACCGTTGCTAACGCTACAGGATATCTCAGACGCCGCCGACAACAGCGAATTCACCTCTGCCCTGGATACACTGGATCGGGCGCTCTATAGCCCTGACCTGTCCGGAAAGGTGGACCTGGATGCCATCTGCCAACAGGTTAAGCTATTGCGCAAACAGCAGCGCTCACAGAAGCCTGCCAAGGGTAAAACCCTGGCACCTCTTTATAACGATAAAATAAAATCCTGAAGGGTGAAACCGGCGGAGAAATGCCTAAAAGTGGGCATTTCTCGCTAAAGATGACCTTATTTTGTGCGCATCGCCCCTGATTCGGTTTTCACATACCTGCCGGGTTGATGTGGTCATTTTTTATCCGACTTTTAACCCGCCCCGGCCCTCGCCACTGGCAGAGGCATCCAGTAGAATGATTCTCGGCTTATCCATCCAAGAGCTAGTTGATATCGATTTTTCCCCAGACATACCCCCTTTTCAGCCATGCAAGGAACCAGATTATGCGTCGAGTCGTCTTCAATCAAAAAGGTGGCGTAGGCAAATCCAGCATCACCTGTAACCTGGCAGCCATTTGCGCCAGCCATGGCAAAAAAACACTGGTGATTGACCTCGACCCCCAGGGTAACTCTACCCATTACCTGTTGGGACAAGAGACCAAGCCTGAACTCACCATCGCTGACTATTTTTCCCAGACTGTGTCATTCAACCTGTCGCCGAAAAAACCCGCAGAATTCGTGATTCCAACCCCTTATGAGAACCTGTCAGTCATTGCTTCCGATCCCGAACTGGAGGCCATCGAGCAGAAGCTCGAATCCCGCCACAAGATCTATAAGCTGCGCGACTTGCTGGGTAAACTGGAAAAGGATTTCGACCATGTTTTTATCGACACAGCCCCGGCATTAAATTTTTACACCACCTCGGCTTTGGTTTGTGCTGATAAGGTGCTGATACCGTTTGACTGCGATGCCTTCTCCAGACACGCGCTTTACAACATTCTCGAAGTCATTGGTGAAATGCGCGAAGACCACAACGATAAACTGGAACTAGAAGGCATTATTGCCAACCAGTTTCAACCCCGGGCCAATCTCCCGGCCCGCATCGTTGAAGAACTGCTCAACGAAAAGCATCCGGTATTGCCTGTATACCTCAATCAATCGGTCAAAATGCGCGAATCTCACCAGGCCTGCAAGCCATTGATCCACTTCGCCCCCAGTCACCCGCTGACCCAGCAGTTCGTCGAGCTGTATAGCCTGATTAGTGGTGATAAAGCGCCAGCCAAAAAGGCCAGCGGCAAGAAGAAGGCACCTGTCACGGTGTGACGCTGTTTGACGCACCTAAAGACGGTTTTGGCAGACAAAAAAAAGGAGAGTTTAGGGCTCTCCTTGAAGTAATTGACCCTTGAGATAGAGGGTAAATGTCACTCTTGCGTGTTGATGCCGTTAGGCGTCTCGACGGAAAGCATTATCTCCTGACTCACAGCCAACACAGTTGATACCGATCAACTGGGCTTCAGCTTTTCCTTTATTAAAGGCTCTTTGAAGCAATCTCATAAGTGTCCCGTGACAAGCCGGGTTCCGCGAGCACCCTGGCCAACTCCTCACGCATCTGTTTCTGACGGTTCAGGTCGTAGCGACGCCATTTTGTCAGTGGTGTTAACTGCCGTGAGGCGATCTGGGGATTGAGTTTGTCCAGAGCAATCACCTGGTCTGCCAGGAATCGGTAGCCATCTCCGTCCTCGCGGTGGAAATTCACCGGGTTGCTGTTGCAGAACACGCCAATCAGCGAACGCACCTTGTTGGGATTGTGGAAATCAAAAGCCGGATGCTCCATCAGCGCCTTGACCCGCTCCAACCCGCCGGGAAGTACACAGGCCGCCTGGGTCTGGAACCACTGATTCAACACCAGCGGTTCGTGCTGCCAATCCTGAAAGAACTTGTCCAATGCCTCTGCGGCGATCGTGACAGCCTCTTGACGCGGATCGTTTACCAGCCCATTCAGCGCAGAGAGACGATCGGTCATGTTGTCCGCCTCCATAAACTGCTTGCGGATCAACGCCAGGGAATCGTCCGCAGCGCCGTTCAGCAAATAGCGCAGGGACAGATTCTTGAGGCTGCGCTTCGCCATGGCGGGGCCGGACAGTTCATACTGAGGCTCCAGGTTTGACATATAGGCTTCTCGCCACTGGGGCATCAGTTCACGCCCCAGTTCCCGGCAAATAAAGCGCCGCACCTGGTGAATGGCCTCCACATCGATGACATCAGCCAGCTCTGCCAACAGGAATTCGCTCGGCAACATCAGCACCAACGCCTGCATGGCCTGATCGGTATCGGTTTCCGACAGCACCTTGGCAAAGGCTTTCGCCAGGCGCTGATCCAGTACCAGAGGCCGCCCTTCCCGGTAATCCACCATCAGCGCCTGCATCAGCTTGATCGACAGCTGCTGTCCGGCATTCCAGCGGTTAAAACCATCGCTGTCATGGGCCATCAAAAAGCCCAGTTCATCCAGGCTGTAGGGATAATCGAGTTTGACCGGGGCAGAAAAGCCGCGCAACAACGAAGGCACTGGCCGTTCAGTAATCCCCTCGAACACTACGGTCTGCTGGGAATCAGTGATTTCCAGTACCTGACTGGTGGAGCCTTTGGCATCCAGTATCAGATCGCCCTGCTCTGTCACCAGCCCCACTTTCACAGGAATGTGGTAGGGCTTTTTTTCCTGGCTTTCCGGCGTCGCCGGGCAGCTTTGACTGAAGTGCAAGCGAAACTGTTGCTGTGACGCATCATAGTCGCTGGTGACCGACAGCCGCGGAGTACCCGCCTGACGGTACCAATTCATAAACTGGCTGAAGTCCCGTTCGCTGACATCCGCCATGGCAGCCACGAAGTCCTCAATGGTGACGGCCTGGCCATCGTGGCGCTCAAAATAGAGGTCTGTGCCGCGACGAAATAGCTCTGGCCCAAGCAAGGTGTGAATCATGCGCACCACTTCTGAGCCTTTCTCATAGATGGTAGCGGTGTAGAAATTGGAAATTTCCATGTAGGAAGCGGGTTGTACCGGGTGAGCGGTAGGACCACTGTCCTCGGCAAACTGCACAGTGCGCAGCATGTTTACCTCTTCCACCCGCTTCACGGTGCGCGAGCCCATGTCGGCTGAAAACTCCGAATCACGAAACACCGTAAAACCTTCTTTCAGGCTCAACTGGAACCAGTCCCGACAGGTCACCCGGTTGCCGGACCAGTTGTGGAAGTACTCGTGTGCCACCACTGCTTCCACTCGCTTGAAGCCGTCATCGGTGGTGGTGGACGGATGCGCCAGTACGCAGGAGGTGTTGAAGATATTGAGCCCCTTGTTCTCCATGGCGCCCATATTGAAATCGTCTACCGCCACAATCATGTAGAGGTCCAGGTCATATTCCCGGCCATAGACTTCTTCATCCCAGGTCATGGCGTTTTTCAGGGACGTCATGGCGTGGTCGCACTTCTCAACGTCCTTTGGCTCCACATACAACTTGAGCGCAACATTGCGGCCACTGCAGGTGGTAAAACTGTCCTCGACCAACGACAGGCTCCCAGCCACCAAAGCAAACAGATAGGCGGGTTTCAGGAACGGATCGTGCCAGGTAGCCCAATGACGGCCATCCTCCAGTTCACCCCAATCATGCAGGTTACCGTTGGACAGCAAGACCGGACATTCGGCTTTGCTGGCCACCACTGTGGTGGTGAATTCCGACATCACATCCGGGCGATCCAGGTAATAGGTGATTTTTCGAAAGCCCTGCGCCTCGCACTGAGTGCAGTACATGGTGCGGGATTTGAAGAGCCCTTCCAGTGAAGTATTTTCTTTGGGACGGATAATCACTTCCGACGTCAGGGTGAATTTATCCGGCACCTGGTGAATCAATAACTCATCATCACTGACGACGTACTCGGCGGCAACCAGTACCCGACCATCAATGGCCAGTTGTTGCAAC
>JBFICU010000012.1:0-14594 GCA_041581855.1 Porticoccus sp.
ACCGTCAGGTCTTCACCGGTAAAGCGGTGTTTGAACGTGAGTTTCTGCTGATCAAAACCGGAATCATCTCGATATCCCCCGTCATGACTCAACGACATATCCGCTCGAAAACCGTGGGCATCCTGAGTGCCTGAGGCGGAATACTTCATCCGCATGTAATCATGGGGGCCACCCTCAACACCCAAACTATATTCAGGTTCAAGAGTTGGATTAGGGGTAATAACATTAACAACCCCATTCATCGCATTGGCACCGTACAGTGCACTGCCAGGGCCTCGCACAACTTCGATACGCTCTGCCATTTCCGTGTGCGCATCAAACAATTCATTGATATTGCAGAAACCAGAGGCTCGCAGCGGAATACCGTCTACAGCTGACAAAACGCTACCACAACCACCCGCCCCGGTCAGAACCGGTGAGCGCAGTGATGGCAGATACTCCTGCCCATTTCCGCGAGCGAAGTTTGCTCCGGGTACACGGACAAGGCTTTCCTGAACATGGGTGTGACTCGTCAACTCTAACGCCTTGTGATCCACTACCGTCGTGTTGCCGGAAAGCATCTCTAATGTCTGCTCAGACCGTGTTCCTGTGACCACAATAGTTTCAAGTATTTTGGGAGAGCTGGAATCCTCCGCCGCAGGGGTAGCCACGCTTTCAGCGAGACAGCTACCCGTTATTGCACTTGCAGAAAGGACTAACAACCATTTAGTTTTGTTCATACTACTCACCTAATGCGATTACGCATTTACAATATGTATTAAATTTTCCACCTAAACCCGACTGAAGCCATTCTCGGGGCACCGCGGCTGTGAAATACTGGGTCATCAAAACCATCTCCAAGCACTTCGTCGGGCTCACCCAACAAACCGAAGCTGGCGTATTCGCGATCAAATAAATTATCAATTCTCGCCGTCAAGAGAAGCCTGTCGTTAACGTCATAATTTCCAGAAAGACTAAAGGTGGCATAGGAAGGTATTTGTCTCATCTGATTGGACTCATCTCCCCTCAAATAGATAGAAGATGTGAACTGCCCCTCTAAAGACACATTAAAATTATCGGTCACCATATACTGCAGCTCTGCCTGCAGACTGTGTCTTGGCAAACCAGGTAAACGGTCTCCTTTATCGACTGACAAGCGCCCGTTGATATTGTCCGGATGATTCGGGCTGGCAACCTGCCAATCTGTGCCATACACAGCTTTCAGAAAACTGTAATTAACAAACCAGGAAAGCTTTTCTATTTCACCCTGGGCTGAAAGGTTGACACCAAGCCGCTCGGTACTGTCAATGTTGTCAAAAAACCCCCGATTACCTTGGGTGCCGCCGGTACTTTGAAAAACAATGTCATCGTGATTGACGCTATAGAACATCGCACCCTGCCAATGCCAACTGGCATGCATACCCCGCATCCCGATTTCCCAGTTATCCACGACGACCTTTTTTAGCGGGGGGTCAGCTAAAAAGGCATTGGGCAAACGGCATTCGAATTCCGGGTCCGCACACGCCAACTCAATCGGTGTCGGCAGTCTCATTCCCTGACTGTAGGCAACATAGCCATTCAGGCTGTCCGTGAATTTGTAGTTGAGACCTGCTGACAAACTGATATGTTGAAAACGGTGACTACCGTCCAATTCCGGTTGATGGCCACTGCGGTCCCTGAGCTTGATCTTTGCTCGGAGGTAATTTCCACCAAAGGTGGCAGTCACTTTTTCATTAACAAACAGTTGGCTGCCAAAGAAAAGGCCTCCCGTTGTACTGCTGGTCTGCATGTCATTAGCTTCGACAGGAACAAAGCTCCCGCTGCCCTGGGTACTGCGGTCAGCGACCAACTCCGCCAGTTCAACATCAGAGGAAAATTCTGTAATAGCGCGAGTAGCACGCAGGCCAATCTGATGATGGGCTTCTATACCCCACAAGGGTCTTTGCCACTCAATCTGGATATCTCCGCCCCAATCCCGCTGCAGCGTATGGGAAAGATTGTTAATGGCATTTAAATCCCCGTCGGTATACTGCCCGTCTTGATCCAAGACATATTCAATATCGGTATCAAAAGCCGCGTTACATTCCCCGTCAACATCGACGTCATCAAAATCGGAAACCAGCCACTCATCAGCGCCTTGGACACATTCATCGTACTCAGTACCATCGCCGTTAAAGGATAGCGTAGCCAAGCGTCTGGCAAATATCCCGGTGGTAATGATTGCCTCCGGCGATAGAAAATACCGATGCTCAAAAGACAATTGCGCCATACGGTTGTCGGTAATATCAGGGTGTGTAAATAAGGCATCATCCCCCTCTATATCAAGCAATTGTCTGGGGGTAGGACCATTGCCCTTCAATGAACCTTCCCCGAGCTGCAGAGATAACTCAAACTCCTGCGTATCCAAATGGTGTGAGAAAGAGCTGTAGATATTGTTTACCCGGCTGAACGAATTGGCTCGCCAGCCGTCCTCTTCAAAACTACTCGCGTACACATAGAGCCCGGAAACACCATTATTGCCACCCCATTCGAAACTGTTTTGACGTCTACCATACTCACCGGCACTGACACTCAACCACGATTCATCAAAACTGAAGCCATTTTTCATGGTCAGGTTTAACACTCCCCCCAAGCTGTTAAAGCCAAACAGGGGATTTGCGCCCGCTATCAGGTCAACACGGTCTATCGCTTCAAGGGGAATTAATTCCCAGTTCACGGTTTCGCCAAACGGGGTATTTAAACGCGTGCCATTCTGATAAATCGCAATACCCTGAGGCAAGCCAAGCAAAGGGGATGCTGTATAACCGCGAAATTGCAAATCAGGTTGCAGAGGATTGTTCTGAGCCATATTCATGGTGACACCAGCAAAACGCCGACTCAGCAAATCACCCAGCGCTGGTGTATGTTGAATGTCTTCGACCTCCAGCTGTAACGACTGCACCTGCATAGGCAGATTGTCTATATTTGTCGCCAACCCCTTTCGAGGAGCTGTCGCAACAACCTCTACCTCCTCAACAACAGAATGATTATCAACAGCATGAGAGGCGTAAGGCCATGACAACATCCATACGGCAGTAACGACCGGGGAGACACGGAATGCGAACACCGATTCTGCATCTACCTTTTTTTCAGCCACAACTAACTGAAACACATGACCTATAAAAGGGGATCTTTTTATCGGTGCTAAAACTTTTGTCGGGAAAAAGTCCCGCACGGCCACGGCGGGGCTACGAAAAGTCACTATTATTTCTCCATGATCAAGAGGGGAAGGCACATTACCGAGCGAATGGAATACCTTTATTTCCCCATCCCTAGAAAACCCACTCTACTTAATTATTTTAATGGATTGGCTCAAGACCATACTTTTCAAGCAGGGCTGGCAATTCGCCACTTTTCTGTAACTTTTTGAGCACTTTATTAGTCTCATCAACCGTTTCCTGATTTGACTTGCGAAATCCAATTGCAACAGGATAACCATTGAGGGGATGTATGAATTTTGATGACTGGGACTGAAACTCAACACCTGAATGGGTATTTTTGTACCAACCCAATCCAGCGTTGGAAACAACGCCCACATCAACTCGACCCTCGCCAACAGCATCCAGGATATCCTTGTCTCTCAACATGCTGACAAAGAGTTCAACCGGTTTATTAACCAACACTGTGTGAACGGCCGAGGAACTTGGCGTGGCCACCTTCAGTCCTTCAAGATCCTCTATTGTTTTATAGGGACCCTTACCAGGCTTGGTAACAAGCAGAACTTCAATTTGACTATAGGGATCTGTTTTCATAATGGGGCCATCGTCGTCGCCCAGAATGGCAACCCCCATAAATGCATCGCAATTGGTATATTTCGCTTGATAGCGATACGCAACCCACGAAAGTTGCAGCGAAACGCCAAACTCTCTTGCGAGCAAATTGCCTAATTCTATGTGTAACCCCGGGTTGGAACCTTCCGATGTTGAAAACGGCAAGGAGTCGTAGCTTACACAAATATTCAATGACTGCTTTTGTTTGATATGAGCGAGATCAGCAGCCTGAGCACCTGCCACACATGTCACCAGAGAAAAGATGAGAGCAAAATTTATGACCAGCTTTTTCATCGGAACCTCTTATTCGTGTTGTGGTTATTCCTGCTGCCGAAGGCCCGTCACCTTACTCACTGCAACTAGGCAATGTTTTCAGGGACAAAATGTACGAAACCAACTGCCAACGAGTTTCTTCGTTAAAGCTATCTTTCCAGGGCGGCATAATAAGAGAACCGCGCTGTTTACCATTTGAAATGGTGGTGAACAAATAATCGGGCGTAAAGCTGTCACGACACTGCATTTTCCGCGCCTTGCCACCTATGCCTTTGTAACCATGACAATAGGTACAGTTTTGGCTAAAAGTCAGCTCTCCTGCTTTAATCATTTCTTCTGACTGCAACCTGTCTGCGGGGGAAGCCTCGGATTCTGCAGGCCCTGGGGCTCCTCCAGCAAAGGAAGGCAGTCCAAAACACAAAAGAATAAAAACCCCTATCCACATCATGGGGTTACGGTTTTTACAGCACCGGCTTTGCAGACCGATATTAGCCAAACCGCCCATCAAATTCTTTTCCAAATTCATCACGTTACTACAACCTCATCGTATAAAAGTGGAGAGGACTCCGTGTCCTCTCCATTGTCACCAAAACAAATATTAGTCTTCCAGGGTAAAGGCAATCAGCGCTGCACCACCTGGCAAACCGATCAAGTTCGGGAAGGCACCAGTTGCAAAACCGAGCGCCAAACCACCCAAACCGCTGGGTACCAGAATGTACTGCTTACCATCTACACCATAACTAATGGGGCCAGAGCGGAAACCGGAGCCGGCATTGAAGCTCCAGAGTTCTTTTCCGTCGTCGGCATCATAAGCTTTATAAACACCTGTGGCATCTCCGTTAAAGACGAGGCCACCACCAGTTGTCAAAACAGAGTTCATACCAGGAACTGGATAATCAATAGTCCATTTAACCTTACCGGTAATAGGATCACGAGCATCCAGACGAGCAGAACCACTCTTCTGTCCGGGTGGTGGAATCAGTTCAAGCTTGGAAATACCAAAGAAGACGCCAGCCCAACCCAGTTGCTCTGGATCCTGCGCAGCCGGAACAACCGTATTACAGAAGTCCCAACCATTTGAATACCAGAGTTTGGTTTTCGGGTTATAGGCTGCCTGGTTCCAACTGCGAGCGCCCAGTACGGAAGGACAGAATGTCGCCTCAACACCGGCAACCGGATCCTTACGGCCAATCAGCTCGCCTGTTTTGGAATCAACGCTGTCTACCCAGTTAGCATTCTGGGTAAATTTCCAGACGTTGTAGGGTTTACCAGTGGCTTTATCCAGAACCGAGACAAATCCGCCCTTGTTGAGGTGAACCAGCAGTTCTTTACCTTCGTGCTCAATGGTCATGATCTCGAAAGCAGAGTCGTAGTCCCAGCTATCGTGTGGAACTTCCTGGTGGTACCACTTCAGCTTGCCTGTTTTGCCTTCCATCGCGAGGATAGATGCCGAATACAGGTTGTCACCTTTCCGGCCCTCACTGAAGAAGTCTGGTGCCGCATTACTGGTACCAATCAGGATGGTGTCGGTTTTGGCATCGTACACACCGGGCATCCAAGCGCCACTGCCACCCACTTTGCCAGAGTCGCCAGGCCAGCTTTTTGGATCATCTTTAATAGCGTTAAATGTCCAAACCAGCTCGCCGGTTTTAGCATTTACACCAAAGATTTTACCTTGCTGGGGCTGGTCGCCACCGGTGTGGCCGCTGTAAAGAATATCGCCTGCCAACTGAGGCGGGAAAGAAAAGTTACAGCCGCGACAGTTATGGAAATCTGTCAGCTGAGTTTGCCACTTCTCTTTACCGGTTTTCTGATCAAGCGCAATAAAACGCCCATCGAGACTTCCCAGATAGACATTGCCATGACCAACTGCCACACCACGACTCTGCGCAGCCCAGAAGCTGGTAGCACTCATCGGATCGAGTTCTGGTTGGTAGTGCCAGAGAGTCTTACCGCTTTTACCATCTACGGCATAGACGTTGTTGTTGGCAGCAACGTAATAAAGGATACCGTCAATAGCTATTGGCGTAGCCTGCAAGCCCATTTGGATATCACCGGGCTGGTGAATCCATGCCACCTTCAACTTTTTAACATTATCCTTGTTGATCTGGTCGAGGGGACTGTAACGCCAGGCATTTGAGTCACGATAGTACTCTGGCCAGTTATTGGGATTATCTGCTGCAATAGCAGATAGTGAGAAGGAACCCAGTAGCGATAAAGCGCAGACTGCAACCTTTGCCGCCTTCTTGGTTCTTTGGATTCGAGAAACATTCATTGTTTATCTCCTACATTTTTATATGATTATTTTTTTAAATAGAAAGCCCTTGTCATGAAATATAAATAAGTGACGCCGAGAAAAAACAACTACCGATTGCCAATACCGTCGTCACTTATTTTTATGCTTAACCGCTCCTTTACTTAGAAGAAATAAGTCACGCCGAGAGACACCAGATTCAGCTCATCGATATCATCGTAGATTGATTCCGCTTCATCTGTGCCATCAACATCCAGGTCCAACTGCTCGTATTTTCCGTACAGGATGACCTTGCTACCAAAGTACTGCTCCAACGCTGCACCAGTACGAGTCACTTCGGAGTCAGTTACACCTATCTGGCCCAAAGCGCCGTATTGATCATTGTATTGACCGTACTCTACGTAGAATGCTGTATCACCCAATGGGGTAAAGGCCTTTCTGATACCCAGTTTGGTGTAGTAGGCATCGGTGCTGTCTTCCGCCAAGTCTGACACATCGCCATTGGCTTCTTCATGCTGCCAGGTAAATGCACCAAACAAGCCAGTTTCCGGATCCATCAGGCCGACTTGAATCGTCAGCATTTCAGTATCGGTATCAGCATTTGGATTATTTTCGTCTGCAACGTTTGCACCACCATCAGCGTTGTAGGCATAACCAATGTGGAATTTGCCATCCAAACGACCGACCTTACCGCTCACCTTGGCGGCAATATCATAGATATCGTCGTTCGCATAACCCACCGCGATACTCACGGGACCCATGGCAGGCAAGTCATAACGGATACCGTTGCGGTACACACCGTTACAGTCAATACCAATACCCAGACCGGGAATGGTCATACACTGGATAAAGCTACCCCAGGTGTTACCTATCGCAGCACCATCACCATTTGTAGCGTAAGCAGCCTCATTTCCGCGCATAAAGAAGCCTGAACCACGGAACATTGCACCCACACCAGACCAGATAGTCATGGAAGGATCGCCCAGCACACCAATGTTATCCGTTGGCATACTTTGCAGACCCACTGTGACCTTACCCCAGTCGCCACCGAAGAAGACACTGGTGCCCAAAAGACCAATATCACCACCGTTAAACGAATCCAGGTTGTCCTGGTTGGAAAAGACTAATGGCGTAATTTGATTACCATTGCCAGTGAAGTTCGGGTTACCGGAAAAGGGTTCGATGGTTACATCAAAACCTGCATTCAGGCTTTCCGTCAGATTTGCCGTCCCTGAAAATGTAATACGGCTACCCAAGGTAGTACCGTTATCAGAGAGCTGGACCATGTCACTACCCTCACCATCGTCGTAGTAAGACATGCTCTCGTTAACCCACCCGGAAATATTCCAGGAGGGCGTGATGGCATCTTCAGCCAGAGCTGCCTGAGACAGACAGGTCATTGCAGCAATCAGAGTCGCCGCACGAAGTGCCGGAACTTTATTGCGTCTTTGCATAAGAACTCACCCCAAAGTTGTTTTACGGAATAAAAATTGTGCGAAGCCTTAGCCTCTTCATACTGACAAGTCATGCCAACCGGAAGCGATGCAAAGGCTCTATCCCACTTCGCCACTAAACCACCATGCAAACCCTAGGGCTATGAAGTAATCATCATGGACAAGCAGCACCCCGGACACCCTAAATAGGTGTTTCATCCACCACCTGCGGATGAAGGGTTATAGGGTGTATAGCTTTTGGTTTTTTAAAAGAAATCAACGGTGGCACATCAAATTGATCAACGACTTGAGCATGCAAGACATCTTCTTTAAGAGGTCGGAAGTAACGATGGGGTAACGGGGCATGGAATTAGGAGATTTTTTAAGGACCGCCACAAAAAGAGAACGCGCTGAACTGGCATCAGTTTGCAACCATTCTGTTTCTTATTTGTATCAGCTGGCGGGGAGACACCGCTATGCGAGCGCACTCCTGGCCATACGCATAGAGCAGGTATCCAGGGGAATGGTCGCGAAGTCGGGAGGACGCCTGCAAACGGTGCCGAGAGAAACCCTGGTCAGACACCCGGAAATATTCTCCAGCGTCGATGCCATACTGAATGCAGAATACGAATCCATGAAAGGATAATAGAAATTAAGCGCTGGAACCTCGCTGCCGGCAAAACCCAGATTTTTCATCGAGTTAATGCAGTCACGAGCAACGAAGGCTGTTGGCTACACTGTTAGACACATGCCGCTATTCATCAAACTCGGGTGGTGTTGTTGGTATCAGAACCTTTATTGTAGACTTCGACCTTCCCCTAGCCGAGACAGTAAGTCTTACCTGACAGAGCCCATAATAATGAAGTTTATGAAGAAATTACTTGTCCCCTTGTTAGCCCTTACCTTTGTTGAACCTGTGCTGGCACTGAGCTTTTTCGATAACCTGAATATCGGATTTCTAGGCGATAGTGAGGGTGTTGAACGTGTTGTTTGGGAGGATGGTCCTAACCGTTACGTCAAATATGACAAACAGGACAGCTCGACCCTCGGCAAAAATGATCACCCTGTTGAACTGGACCAGAAAGAAATCGCTATTGCTCTCTCCTTATTGAAAGTAAAAGCAAAAGGGGATCCGGTTCCTATTTTTACTCATCAGCAAATAGCCATTTTGAGCAAAAACCTTGCAGAAGGGTTTAAATCGGTGGCCCCCGGGCAGGACATCATCTTTGCAATGGAAAAGGCTGAGGCAAAACTGCTGGGCTTAAAGAAAGATGCCTATTTTGTTGCTGGCAGAGCTTTTTATAAAGAGGGCAAACTTAATCTCATTTTGGGAGACTTTGACCGTGCTCGAAACATCGGCTATGAGGCCGCATATGATCCGAGTAATGCCGGAATCGTGACCTACAACTTTGATCACGGCAAACGCACAAAGCAGTCTGCGAGTTCATATGCTTTTAATAACGTGACATGGGAGATTCACGGTATCCAAAACATGGTTCTCAATGGTGTCAGGAGGGACTGGTTCCTGATTGATTTACATGAAGCAACCCAAGGTTTTGCTACTAGAGAAGAAGCCGCCAAGCAAAATGAGATGATCAGGAAGCGCAAGGAAATTGAAGAGATACTGGGCCAGCCCATCCCAGGTTACGCGACTCCTGTTGCAGTTCCTGTCCGATCGGCTGAAGACCGTTTGATGTCGTTAAATAGCCTGAAAGAAAAGGGTTTGATCAGCGAAGACGAGTACGCAACCAAGCGGAAACAAATTCTTGATGAATTATGATTCACCTTATTAAATTGTTTCTCTAACCGTCTCAGCTGCCGCGATCATTGATCGCGGCAGCTGCCTACCTGGCATTCGCTGGCCGTCAGTCAACAAAGCAACCATTATTCAACGTGTGTATCAGGCTGGCTTCTTGCGCTTTGCGCCTGAGGTGCCACCTGGCACCCTCACCCCTCCTGAAAGCTGTTATCTGCCCCTTTTATGGAAGGCTCCAGGCCTTGATGGTTTGGCCACTCGTGAACCCAAACAGCGCATTACCACCTGCGGCAACAGCGATGTACTGCTTCTCTCCCAATTGATAACTAATGGGCGGAGCATTGATGCCAGCCTTTCCTTCAGCTCGCCAAAGTTTTGTGCCTGTTTCGGCATCAAGTGCGAAAAATTCCCCGGACCCTTCGCCACTAAAAACCAGTCCAGTTACGGTACTTAACACCCCACCGACCAAGGGGTTTGGCGTGCGGTGTTGCCAACTCACTATGCCTGTATCCAGATGAATAGCGCTCAAGAGCCCATAACTCTCTTCCCTATCAACCGGCGTCAGTGAAGTATATTGAAGTGACACCCGATCCCCGGAGCCTTCTTGCTCATGCAGGGTATATCGTACAGGCCAATGAATACCCGCCACGAAAACCTTCCTGCGTGTTTCATCCAACGAGACAGGGGACCAGCTACAACCACCCAAAGCCCCCGGGTACACCAGAACACCGGTTTTGCTTGGCAGAGCAAACATATTCTGCTGGGGGACAAAGGGCTCACTCCGGTAGAGAAGCTCGCCCGTCACCCTGTTATGCGCATAAAACCATCCGGTCTTCCCCGCTTGACCCACTGCTGGAATCTGTTGTCCGGCAATCATTGCTGTAAACAGTACCGGGGGACTGGCGACGTCATAACCCCATCGATCGTGTGGCACCTGCTGGTAGTGCCACACCCGTTTACCGGAGCCAGCGTCCAGTGCTACGAGGGAAACGGTATAAAGGTTATCGCCCGGACGAGACGAATCTTCCATTTGTGGGGAGGGATTCCCTGTCCCAAAGTAAAGTATGCCGGTATCCCGATCAATTACGGGCGTGCTCCAGGCAGAGCCTCCACCAAATTTCGAAGCCTGGGGATAGCGCGACAACGCCTCTCTTTCTGCTGCCAAATCTCTTGGCAGCACTACACCGTCCGGGGTCACCTTCGTAAAGTCACCTTCCCATCCACTCTCAGGCACAATATCGAACTGCCAGACCTGCTTGCCGGTTTCCACCTCGTAGGCGGCCAGGAAGCCTCTTCGCCCGTAATTCCCCGCTATGCCAACCACCTCCGATATCCCTTCTGCCGTATCGGCACCGTTGTAATGGAGGCCATAACCAACACCTGAAATACCAATAATGACCATGTCTTGATAGACCATCGGTGCCATATTGAGCCCAGCGCCCGAGGCACCAACGACCTTTCCTTCACCCTGGATTCCATCCGGACTTTCACTTCTGCCGGTATTAGTGACGACCCTGACATCCCATAGGCGTTCTCCGGTTTTTGCGCTCAATGCAACCAGCCGCCCATCTACAGTACCCATGAAGACCTTTTCACCGGCGACGGCCACGCCGCGATTTGCTGGACCACAACACATTTTGTATTCGAGGTTCCGATCATGGTGATAGCGCCAGATTTCATTACCGCTATCTGCCTTCAACGCTACAACATCGTTAAAAGGTAAAGAGGCGTACATCACCCCATCCCGAACGATGGGGGTTGCCTGGAATGTAGCCGAAATGCCGGTGTCATACTCCCAGGCCAATTCCAGTTGCTGTACATTCGAAGGAGTTATTTGTGAGGCCTTGGTGTGACGGTGATGGTATCTGTCTCCGCCAAAAAGTGGCCATTCGTTATTTTCCCCGGCCAAAAGCAAGCAGGGCATAAGCGAAAGGATTAACGTCAACACAAAGCGATGCGGGTTCATATTGAAACCATTCCGAGCTGAGGCGGCGACCCAAACCAGAAACACGGGCCCTTAATTATGGTAGACAATACAAACAATAAGTTGATACCAACAACTTAGCGCCCTATCTTTGTGTTTAGCAAAATGATAAGAACATTGGTTTTGCACATCGGCTTTTGACGGTGCTAATGTTGGGTCTGTTTGGCGGCGTGAAAATCAAAGATAAAAGCCATCATTTAAAGATGTAATATTAAATAAAGTACTAACAATGTCGTCTAAACAAATCAAATAACGATAAGAAAAAACTTTACTCATATTCACCCCAATAAGGGGAATAAATAGCCGGCACAAGCTGGAAAAAAAAGCTTCTTCACGAATGGAGCAATAGCGGAAACTTTATCCACAATACAGCAGATGATGACTCACACTAACGCTGTATGAGGGTAACAATTCCGTTTCTCACGAGAGGCAAGAATAGTAAGCGATGGTTCTCAGTAAAAAAGCGAACATACTCCAAAGGCAACTTACCGTAACGAGATATATCTCTTCGTTCCTCTTTTTGCTGGTCTGCCTGGCATTTATACCTTCGTTCGCAATAGCTTCAGAGACACCCAACGATCCAGTCAAAACACTGGAGAAAGAAATCGGGACGATATTTCCTGAAGCCACATCTATCGGTACAAAACAGCAGGATTTCCCCGTCTGGCCAGTATTCAAAAACAGCGAGCTACTGGGGTATGCCTTCCAGTCAGTTGACCTTGTCAACTTCAGGGGTTGGTCTGGACACCCCATCAATATGCTCATTGGGTTGGACCTGAAAGGAAAATATAAGGGGGTCAAAGTCCTTGAACACCAAGAGCCAGTGTTCCGCCACGGTCTCGAGCACCAGGCACTGACTCGCTTTATCAATCAATACATCAACCACTCGGTCACAGACAGGGTTATCGTTGGCAGTCGACAGCGCGGTACGACCACCGTCAACGGAAAACGGACGGCCTATTTTGATGGTGTCAGCCGCGCAACCGTTTCCGTGGTGGTGATAAATGACAGCATTCTCTCATCCGCCTTGCAGGTAGCCCGCCACAAGCTCAGTGGATACGGTTCCACTGGCACAGCGTCTGTCAAAGAAAATTACTTTGAGCCCATGGATTGGCAGCAGCTATTACAAAAGGGTTACGTCAAGGAATGGCTCATCACCGATAAGGATGTGGAACAGGCAACGGGAAGCCCCCTTTCGAGCTATCAACTCAAGAACGTTGAGGCCGGACAAAGCAGCACCGAATTCCGAATTTATTACACCTACCTGAACGTACCAAGCATCGGTAGAAATTTGTTGGGCGACGCTGAGTTTGAGCGACTAAAAACCAAACTCGAGCAAGATGAACATGCCATTGCCATCATGTCCACAGGCTTTTATTCCTATCTGGAGGACAAATTCTGGCCGGGCACAGTTCCCGATAGAGTTGGGCTGGAGCAACAGGGCTTGCCGATTCAGATTAGGGATATCAACTTTTATAACCACCGCACCGCCGCCATGACTCCCCAGATTCCGGGACGGGATAATCTGAGAGTCTTTATCATCAAGAAAGAATCCGGGTTTAACCCAAGCCTGCCTATGTCGCTGGGCCTCAACATGCAGCTGAGCGGAAAACAACAAGCTGATACGAAAGCTCACTTCAGTGACACATACCAGCTCCCGGCAAAGTTCTTTGATATCTCCGAGGCAGAAACGAACCTGGGGCCAAGCAAGCCTTGGGTTTCCATCTGGCAGAGTCGCTTGCCCGAAATTGCCGTTCTCTGTGTCGCCCTGCTGATACTCACCGTCGCCTTTATAAAACAACAAACACTGAGTAAAGGAACCAAAAACTTCCACAGATTCCGCTGGCTTTACCTATTTTTTACACTCTTTTTTATCGGCTTTTACGCGCAGGGTCAGCTGTCCGTCGTCAACATCTACACCTTGCTACTGGAGATCAAAAATGGCTTCAGCCTGGATATCTTCCTGCTTGATCCCATTCTCTTCATCTTATGGGTATACACCGTTATCAGCCTTGTATTGTGGGGAAGAGGCCTGTTCTGTGGTTGGCTATGCCCCTTTGGCGCACTGCAGGAAATGCTGGCCTGGATCGCCGATAAATTGAAGATCAAGCAACTTCGTGTGCCACCGGCACTCCACCAGCAATTGATAAAACTGAAGTACGTTATTCTTGGTGTACTGGTCATCGTCGCTTTTTATTCTTCAACTCTGGCCAACACCCTCGCAGAAATAGAGCCTTTCAAAACCTCCATTACCCTCGGCTTTATGCGGCCGTGGAACTTTGTACTTTACGCACTACTCATACTTGGTATCGGGCTGTTTATACACAAATTCTATTGCCGATATGTCTGCCCCCTTGGCGCAGGGTTGGCCGTAGTCGGCAAGTTGAGACGTTTTGAATGGCTTAATCGCAGAGCGGAGTGCGGAAAACCCTGTCAGGTATGCCGCCATAGATGTGGCATCAATGCGATCGATAAAACGGGACAAATTGACTATAACGAATGCATTCAGTGCCTTGAATGCATCGTCATTATTAACGACGAAGAACAATGTGCTCCGGCAATAATAGAGCAAAGAAAAAGCCGGAAACAAAGTAATTCAAACCAGGTTCTGATCTATCCCGCAGAACAGGTGTAACAGCCTGACACCCTATGGGGTAGTGATTTACGATAAGACTGGCAACGGTCTTTATATCATCCAAAGAAAGAGGAGTTAACTATGTGGACCAAACCTGAATACAAAGATATGCGCATTGGTTTTGAAGTAACCATGTATTTCGCAAATCGTTAAGCAGTGCACTACCGTTCAAAAACCTTATGCCCCAGCAATTGCTGGGGCATTTTTGCTTTCGAAAAATGTATAACTGTCATCTCCCCCTATTTGGAGGTCGAACAGACACATTGCAGCCGTACCGAAAGGTGAACCCATAATGAAAATTCAGATTTTAGGCTCCGCTGCCGGAGGCGGCTTCCCCCAGTGGAACTGCAACTGCCATAACTGTAGCGGCGTTCGCGCCGGCACCCTCAACGCCAAGCAGCGCACCCAGTCATCCATTACCGTCAGTGCCGATGGAGAGAACTGGATTCTCTTCAATACCTCACCGGATAT
>JBFICU010000013.1:0-13704 GCA_041581855.1 Porticoccus sp.
TACCACACACGTGCAACTTGCGCGTTTCATCAATCAGATAGCTGTCCATGGCCGTGTTACAAAGTTTGCAGCGATGGCGATGCAGCAGCTGGCGGCTTTCCGCCTCTTCATCGTCATCGGCATTAACGGCTTCGTCACCCGGCGTCAGGTTGAGGGTGCCCTTGCAGCGCTCCTTCGGCGGAAGGCTGTACCCGGAACAACCTAGGAACACGCCGGTAGTACCAGTGCGAATCATCATCGGACGCCCGCACTGCGGGCAGGGAATATCCGTTGTAGTGGGCTCGTTAGTACGCATCCCATTGTCAGAAGCGTCGGCTTTGGCGAGCTTATTACTAAAATCGCTGTAGAAACGATTCAGAACCTCTTTCCACTCCAGCTCACCTTGGGCAATCTCATCGAGATACTCTTCCATGGAGGCGGTAAAACCATAGTCCATGAGGTCAGTGAAGTTTTCATTGAGTCGGTCAGTGACAATATCGCCAATTTTTTCCGCATAAAAGCGGCGGTTCTCCACCCGAACATAGCCGCGATCCTGGATCGTAGAAATGATCGAGGCGTAAGTAGAAGGACGACCAATACCTTTTTTCTCTAATTCTTTCACCAAGGAGGCTTCGGAATAGCGTGCCGGGGGTTTGGTGAAATGTTGCAGCGGCAGGAGCTTATTCAAGGCCAGCTGCTCACCTACGCTCATTTCCGGTAACTCTATATCGTCACCCTTCTGCGCCATGGTGGGCAGGACTTTGAGGTAACCATCAAACCGCGTCACACGCCCCTTGGCACGCAACTCAAAATCACCCGCGGTTACCGTCACGGTGGTACTGGTAAATTGTGCCGGGGTCATCTGGCAGGCGACAAACTGTTGCCAAATCAGGCGATAGAGCTTTTTGGCATCTTCTTCCATGCCGGAAAGATCGCCCGGCAGAATATCAATATTGGATGGACGGATCGCCTCGTGAGCTTCCTGGGCACCAGCCTTACTGCTATATGTGTTCGGTTGCTCTGGCAGGTAAGCCTTGCCATAACGCTGCTCAATGAAATCACGGCAAACAGATACCGCGTCCGCACTGAGGTTTGTCGAATCAGTTCGCATGTAAGTGATGAAACCCGCTTCATAGAGACGCTGGGCCAACATCATGGTTTTCTTTACCCCATAGCCAAGCCGGGTGCTGCAGGCCTGTTGCAGGGTGGAAGTAATGAAGGGCGCTGATGGCTTGCTACTGGTAGGTTTATCTTCCCTGCCAGTAACCGCGAAAGCTGCGTTATTAAGAGCAGAAACGGCGCTATCGGCCTGCGCTTTACTGGTAGGCCTGAAGTTTTCTCCTGCTTGCTTCTTGACCTCAAAGCGCACCAGCTCTTCAGACGCAGCTTCCAGATCAGCGTGTAATGTCCAGTACTCTTCCGGCTCGAAGGCTCGAATCTCACGTTCGCGCTCAACAATCAACTTAACTGCTACCGACTGCACTCGCCCAGCGGAAAGACCTCGGGCTACTTTGCTCCACAACAGTGGCGACAGCATAAAGCCAACCACCCTGTCGAGAAAACGGCGGGCTTGCTGAGCACTCACACGGTTATTATCGAGACGACCCGGGTGCTCAAATGCCTCTTTGATGGCTTTCTTGGTAATTTCGTTAAAGACAACCCGCTGATAAATTTCCGGATCACCACCAATCGCCTCCATCAGGTGCCAGGCAATGGCTTCCCCTTCTCTATCAAGGTCCGTCGCCAGATAGATGCGGTCAGCGGTTTTAGCCAGTTTCTTCAATTCGGCAACCACTTTTTCCTTGCCGGGAAGAATTTCGTAGCGAGCCTTCCAATCATTTTCCGGGTCGATACCCATGCGGCTGATCAATTGTTCACTGGCTTTTCGAGAGCGGTGCGCCTCTTTTTCCTCAGTGGACAGCTTACGCGTTGCCGCTGCGGCCTTGGCTCGCGCCTTTGGATCCACAGCCTTGCCATTGCCGCCGGTAGGCAAATCGCGAATGTGGCCGACACTGGACTTCACAATGAAGTCGTCGCCAAGGTACTTGTTGATCGTTTTCGCCTTGGCGGGAGACTCCACGATAACGAGTGATTTGCCCATGAAACTATTGTTAACTCATTGAATTAGTTGAGTGGTGCACAGCGCCGAAGAGCAAGCACCCCTTTCTGAGGGGGCGAATATACATGCGCGGACTGTGGGTCGGTCAAGGAAATTCTTCAATTTATTGACTTTTCCTGTTTTGAATCAGACGGCCGAATGGCTTCCCGAAGGGTAGTCAGCTGACTATTTATGCGTTCAATATCTGCCAAGTCACCACGCTCCTGCCAGTAGATAGAGATCCCCGCGGCACTAGCTTCCAGAGCACTGACGGACTGTGGCAACGCCTGTACCGCCGCACCTATGGCATCGTATATAGCGGGGTTCGCTTCACGGCCCAGCCACTGCCAATCTGCCCAAGGGGAAGGGTCACCCCGTCGAGTCTGGCGGACTAACAACCACTTATCCATGCGTGGCAGTGGTAATGACGTTGCTTTGGACAACCAGGGCAAGTTGTAATTGACGAATTCCAGGCGCCCTTCCCCTTCACGGGCATCCGGCGGTCTTACCAGCCTGACATGGATTCCAGCACGCGCAGCCTGCTGGCGCATCGCCGTCACCAGCTTTTGTCGAGGGGTCTGACGCAACCACAACATAGGTGAAACGATGATGGCGAACACCAGTACTATTAACAAATAGGTCATTGTCTGCTACAACTCTTAATGACAGTTTATTGAATGGCAACCGGAGTCGCCCTATGTCCGCTTACAAACATGTCCTGATTGGCTTGGATTTACAGCCAGAATCACAGCAAGTGGTCGAGCGAGTCAAGTCCCTCTTCCCCGATAGTTCGGTGCAACGCAGCCTGATTCATGTTCAGGAACCGCTTTCGTTCGCCTACGGTGGCGATATACCCATGGACCTCACTGAAGTGCAAAACCAGTTGGAAGAGCAGGCAAAGGAACGCCTCGCAGCTATTGGCAAAGAGTTGGGTATTCCGCCTGAAAACCAACACGTTATCATTGGCCAGCCCGCCCATGAAATGCACCACTTTGCCAATGACAACAATGTTGACCTGATAGTCGTCGGCAGTCACGGTCGCCATGGTCTCAGCCTGATCCTGGGCTCCACCGCCACAGGCGTTATACATGGTTCACACTGCGATGTTCTGGCGGTTAGGGTCTGAAAAAAAGGGCTGAGTGCGCTCTATCAAAGTCATGACGATCTGTCTAACATACCTGCGAAGTAATCCCACCTCTCTGCAATGGATACAGATCAGTCACTATGGAGCTTCGCTTCGGTATTAAGGCCTGCACAGTTTCTGTAGCGGTGCTTGTTTCTCTCTTGTCTAACCCAACCTTTGCCAAAAATCCCAGCCTGGAGGAGCAGCGCGCACTTTACCGTGAAGGTAAAATTGCCATTGCCAAAAATGACCAGGGCAATGCGCACAGGATCATCTCAGCCATTGGCGACTATCCCCTCAAACCCTATTTGGAGTACTCGTGGCTAAGCGACCGACTGAGACACGCCAAGACTGAGGACGTGGAGGACTTTCTCCGGCGCTATGACAACAGCACCATCGCCAACCGTATGCGATACCGCTGGCTGGAAACACTGCGTGCCCGTGACCGTTGGCAAGATTATCTCAACTATTACCAACCCCAAACAGCTACGACTGAACAGCAGTGTTATTTCCAGCTAGCCCGTATTCGCAAGGGAGAGCGGGAAGCTGCGATCCCGGAAGCACTGAAACTCTGGACAGTCGGAAAGTCACAGCCAAAAGGTTGTGACCGGCTCTTTGATCTGCTGATTGCCAACAACCAAATTACTGAAGACATCGCCTGGCAGAGATACTCTGCTGCCGTACTCAACCACCAATATCAGCTTTCCACCTACTTGAAGCGATTCTTCACCTCGCAAAAATATCAGCAACTGGCCACCAGTTTTTATCAGGTAGACCGTGATCACCAGAAAATTGGCGACTACAAGCTCTTCAACCACCAAGGGAAATCTCTGGAGGATGCGGAGATTCACAGCATTATCATTCACGGTCTCACTCACCTGGCCAGGGTGGATGCAACTTCCGCATTGAAGCACTGGAACCGTTACCTGCAGATTCACCCATTCACGACAGAGCAGAAAACCCAAGTCGTCAGCGATCTGGTCAAAGGGCTTTACCAGCAGGAACACCAAGAGGTGGCAGACCAGTATCTGCTCGAGAATCTGGATTTCATCAATCCCGATCTTTTGGAATGGCGTGCCCGTGAATCACTTCGTGAAGGCGACTGGCAACAGCTGCTGGTATGGATAGGCCATATGCCGCAATCCCTGAGTGAGCAGGACCGCTGGCTATACTGGCGAGCCAGAGCCAGTGAACTGAGTCATGCCAAAGAGGCGGATAAAAGTATTGATTCCGCCTATCAGGTGTTGTCCCGCACTCGCAGTTTTTACGGTTTTATGGCTAGTGAGTGGCTTGGCAATGACTATTCCATGGCATTTAGACAGGCCACTGTGACCCAGGCAGAAATTGACGAACTGAAACAGCTGCCCGGCCTACAGCGGACCCGGGAGCTGATCTACCACGAGGACTACCTTTCCGCTCGGCGCGAGTGGTACTACACCAACCGCAATTTTAATGAACAGCAGTGGATCGCCGCTGCCCACATCGCCAGCCAGTGGCAGTGGCACAACGGTGCCATCACCAGCCTGATTAACGCCGGATTTTGGGATGACACCAACCTGCGCTTCCCGCTCGCTTTCAAAAAATCCTTTTACAACCATGCAAAGGCAACCGGTGTTCCGGTACACCTGCTGTTTGCCGTGGCACGTCAGGAGAGCGCCCTCGCCCAGGATGTGGAATCACCGGCCGGAGCCAGAGGTTTGATGCAGTTAATGCCGGCCACCGCCAAACAGACTGCCCGGAAAAATGGTATACGTTACCGCAGCAGCGAGGACCTATTTGAACCGGAAATCAACATTACGCTGGGCAGCCGTTACTACCGGGAAATGCTGGAGCGATTTGGCAATAACCGTATTCTCGCCACTGCTGCCTATAATGCCGGCCCACACCGGGTTGATACCTGGCTGAAGACAACAGAGGGCAAATTACCATTTGACGCCTGGATCGAGACGATTCCCTATAGGGAAACCCGCAACTACGTACAAAACGTACTCGCATTTTCAATGATTTATGCACACAACCTGGATAGCAAGGAGCGGATTCTTTCAGCACAGGAAAAACAACGCGCGCTATGACATCAGCATTGCCTAACAACCAAATGCTGGTAGATATCGGCGTTAACCTTGGCAACAAAGCCTTTCGGGATAATATTCCCGGCACCTTGCAGCGGGCGCTTGACGCCAACATTAGCCAACTGGTTATCACGGGCACCAGCGAAGAAGAAAGTGAGCACGCGATACAACTTTGTCGACAATTTGCGGACGACTTTCCCGGCATGCTCTACAGCACCTGTGGCGTTCATCCGCATGATGCCAAGACCTTTACGTCGTCGAGTGTAGCCACCCTCAAATCTCTTGCCAGCGAAACACCCGTGGTGGCCATTGGCGAAACAGGCCTGGACTTCAACCGCAACTTCTCTCCACCAACCGATCAGGTAAAAGCCTTTGAAGCGCAATTGGAATTAGCCGTCGAACTGCAATTGCCCGTCTTCATGCACGAGCGAGATGCTCACCAGCGCCAGTTCGAAATTCTAAGACACTTTCGGGATCACTTGGCCGACGGCGTTATTCACTGTTTTACCGGCGACAAAGCCGCCCTGTTCAATTACCTGGACTTGGACCTCTACATCGGTATCACCGGCTGGATTTGTGATGAGCGACGCGGCGAGTTATTACGGACGCTGGTAAAAAGTATTCCGCTTGAGCGGCTCATGCTGGAAACCGATGCACCTTACCTGCTGCCTCGCACCCTCCAACCCAAACCCAAAGACCGACGCAATGAACCCGCATACCTGCCCTGGGTGCTAAAAGAAGTCGCCCAGTGCCGGGGCGAAAATGAATTGGACATTGCCCGACAAACCACCCTTAATGCCCGTGATTTTTTTCGCCTTCCCTGTCCAGAGTAGCCTTTGCTCAACCGTGGAAGGTCGTGCCCTGTTACACTACCAACTATCAACACTTGCGGTGAATGAGGACATCAATGAGGGCTAAAACCGGCTGCACTCACCTGCTACCAATAATCCTGCTAACGTTGCTTCCCTGCTCGATATGGGGTGGGGAGGATGCCTCGGCATCGATGGAAAGAGAGGCAGAAGAGATCGTCCAGCAATTCGTCGGCACCCTGAAGCCCCAACTGATGTCAGCCATGCAACAGGGCGGCCCGGTTACCGCTATCAATGTTTGCGCCAGTACGGCACCAGAAATAGCACGACAACTCAGCGAAGCCAGCGGCTGGGAAGTAAAACGGATCAGCTTGAAGGCACGAAACAAGGCCGCCACGCCGGATGGCTGGGAAAAAGCGATACTGGAACAGTTCGATCAGCGCCGCGCCGCAGGTGAAGCTATTGCTAATATTACTAAGGCAGAAATAGTGGACGGTAACTTCCGCTATATGAAGGCACAGGGTGTTGAACCTCTCTGCCTGACTTGTCATGGGACTTCGTTGGATTCAACGGTAGAGAAAGCCCTGCAACAGCATTACCCCGACGACAGGGCAACAGGCTACCAGACGGGAGAACTGCGTGGCGCATTCAGCCTGTCACACAAACTCGACTAGCGTCTTCCTGTCCCATAATCCACTGGCTTAATTGCGATAAGAACCATGCTCGACACCGATTTGAATAACTGGCGTCACGACCACAATTTTTTTGCTGCCAACGACAGTGGTGAACGACGCACCCGCTATGTGCTGATATTGACCGCTATCACCATGCTGGCGGAGATCATCGCCGGTACTGCCTATGGTTCGATGGCACTACTGGCGGATGGCTGGCACATGGGCACTCACGTGGCCGCGTTTCTGATTGCAATCTTTGCCTACCGCTATGCCCGCAAGCACGCTGACAACCCCACCTACAGCTTTGGCACTGGCAAGGTAGGAGTACTGGGAGGTTTTGCCAGCGCTGTCGCGCTTGCCGCAGTGGCATTGATGATGGCGATTGAATCAATCCAGCGATTGGTGAGTCCCCAGGAAATTCACTTCAATGCCGCCATTGGTGTAGCAACGGTGGGACTACTGATCAACGTGATCAGCGCTTTTATTCTGAGGGATGACCATAGTCATACCCACGAAGTGCACCACGATCATCACACGCACAATCACGACCACCACCGCGACCACAACCTATATGCCGCCTACATGCATGTGCTGGCAGATGCACTTACGTCGGTATTGGCCATTGTCGCACTGCTCTGCGGTAAATTCCTGAACTGGCAATGGCTGGACCCAGTGATGGGTATCGTCGGCGCCTTGATCATCAGCCGCTGGGCTATAGGATTAGTCCGGCAGTTCAGCCCCATTTTGCTGGATGGCAGCATGCCAGCCTCTGACATCAAAGCCATCCGTAACGCGATTGAAAAAGATGGAGAGAATCACATCACAGATCTCCATACATGGAAGGTCAGTGAACACCACTTTGCCGCTATCATCACGATTGTTAGTCGGCAACCCCAAACCAGTGAATACTACAAAGCGTTATTGTCTGATTTTCACAAACTTGCCCATCTCACCATTGAAGTTAACCACCACCAGGGCAGCCAATACGTAGTGTCAGCCCCACAACATGGGCAAAAATGAACGCCTATAGAGGATCAACCTATATGAACAAGAACACCCTAACACCGATGACATTTGCCCTGCTCATCAGCATAGTGGGTCTGTTAGCACCCAGCCAGAGCCAAGCTGAACTCAGTCCTGAGGGTCAGGCTGCAGCAGCTATCATCGGCGGGGTACTATTTGATGAGGCTGAAAAACGTCTGCTGGGAGATTACCTGCGGGACAGCCGCTACCGTGAGGATGAGAGGGAGTACGGCAAAAAACACAAAGAAAAGAAACTTCCACCCGGCTTGCGCATGAAATTGGAACGCGGCGGCGAACTACCACCCGGCTGGCAGAAAAAAGTGGCCCGTGGTGAAGTTATGGATGCCGAGGTCTATAGCCACAGCTATTCCCTGCCCGATGAAATTCGGCGTCGTATGCCCAGGGATATCGATGGCACGTCTCTACGCCGTATCGATGACCGTATTGTGCGGGTTATGGATGCAACACGGACTGTATTGGATGTTTACTACCTCACCCAGGGACAGTATTGAGATATCCCATTCTGGGGCCTCAACCAGTGTTCATGGTTGTAGGCCTCTGGGACAATTGCTCTTGGGTCACTAACCGATGTTTGACATAACCTTGTTGCTGTCCACGTACGCCATAGCCTCCGGGAACGAATTCACTACTTGATTACTCCCCAAAAAAGCCAGAGTCCCAAGCCGGGAAAGGCTCTGTCTGGCTTTCTCGGGAACCCCAACCAGCAATACCTGCCGATGATTCGCTGCTTCCGTATGAATCAGCTCATCTAGGATCATTGCAGTGGAGGTCCCTACCAGGTGGGCATTGCTCAGATCAATGATCATCAGCCGGTGAGATAGTTGGCCTGCCAGACGACGGCGCAGCCCTCGCCCAACGGCAAAACTGAGGGGGCCATTGAGCCGTAACAGCAAAACATCGCCCTGCTGTGATTCAAGCCACCGCTCCTCGGCAGGTCGTCCATTTTCTGTGGCATTGGCCCCATTCGTGAGATGGATGTTGTCCAGCTGAATATTCGTCAGCCGCTCGACAGTAACCAGATTTGAGAGGAAAACGCCCACTAACACTGCCGTTATCAGGTCCACAAAAACGGTCAAACCCAGTACCAGCAGCATCAACGCAACGGTATTGATAGGCATCCTGCGGAGGCGCAAAAAAAAGGGCCAATCGATAATATCGATGCCCACCTTGATCAAAATGCCAGCCAGTACGGCCAATGGCACATGGGCGGCGTATTTCCCTGCTCCCAGCATGACCAGCAACAACACCAGGGAATGGATAGCCCCGGAGTAACCAGTCTTGCCACCCGCACGGATATTCACCACTGTGCGCATGGTGGCGCCTGCACCGGGGAGTCCACCGACCAGACCCGCCATCGCATTGCCGATACCCTGCCCGATCAGCTCTCGATCAGAATCGTGCTGATCCTTGGTCATGCTGTCCGCAACCAGGGACGTCAAGAGGGAGTCAATGGAACCCAGCACCGCCAGCAACACACCCGCGTAGATCAGTTCTCCTGCCACATCCAGCGAAAACACGGGCCAGTGCAAGGCCGGAAAGCCAGAGGGAATATCACCAATGGTCGCAACTGACTCAGTCGGTAACCAAAGTGCCACCAGCGACCCAACCACCAAGGCTACCAGCGGCCGTGGTAACCACACGTTTAAGCGCGCTGGCCAGAGGTAAACCAGCGCCAGGGCGAGTCCACCCAGCATCAATTCGATCCAATGAATGGAGGCAAGCCAACCGGGAATGCTGCTGAATGCCGCCATCAGCGAAGGTGTACCGCTATGACCGAGCAGCGGACCCAACTGCAGGATGATAATGATGACACCGATACCGGTCATAAAGCCGGAAATCACCGGATAGGGGACCAGAATGAAATACTTTCCCAGTTTTAACAGACCGAGGGCTATCTGGATCAACCCCGCCACAATGACCGCCGTAAAACCAAGCAATAACCCGGTTTCAGGATACTTGGCCTGCATTGAAGCAAAGACCCCCGCCACCACCACAGTCATCGGCCCGGTAGGACCCGACACCTGAGTAGGGGTTCCACCAAACAGTGCAGCGAAAAAACCGACAAAGATAGCGCCATACACGCCTGCGACCGGACCGGCGCCGGAGGCGACACCAAAGGCCAATGCCAGCGGCAAGGCCACAACGGCGGCAGTAAGGCCGCCGGCAAAGTCCATGGGTAGGTGTCTGAAGGAAAGGCTATTAAACAGCGAGTTGCCGGACATACACATCCCTGGGTGTATCAACAATTAAACAACAATGCCTCAAGTTTGCCAGAGCATCAGCCCCCACAAAAGGGCATAAACCCTTCCTATCAAGGATTGGCAAGCAATCGGCGTATCTGTCCAACTGTAAATGGCCAGCCTTTTTCCCGGCCATCCGGGGTGACTACCACAGGAATTCGCACACCGTATAAATTCTGCAAGTCTTCATTATCGGCGATACTGACCTCTCGCAACTGCCAGCCAGCCTCTTGCAGCACCGGGTAGAGCAATGACTTGGCCTGATCACACAGATGACAGTGGGGACCGCTGTAGAGGGTAAGTGTACTCGCCATAATCAGGGCGACACTCGATGGCGAATCAACCAGCAATAATGGATTTTCCTGTTGCGCTGAAAGTCCGGGTCAAACGTTTTGTCTGTGATGTCTTCCACGTCATAGTGGTCTTGCACTTCTTTATCCAGAATGAATTTGCGGAAGTTGTTGGAAAACACCAATGTGCCATTTTCGGCCAGAATCGCCATCGCATGATCAATCAGCTTGCTGTGATCTCGCTGGATATCAAGCACCTCCTCCATTTTCTTGGAATTGGAAAAGGTCGGTGGATCGAGAAAAATCAGGTCGAACTGCCCCTGCTCTTTTGCCAACCAGTCCAGACAGTCAGCCCGCAGCAATTGATGACGATTTTGATCAAGACCATTGAGGGCAAAATTGCGACCAGCCCATTCCAGATAGCTGTTCGACATATCAACACTCAGGCTGTTTACCGCGCCGCCAAGGGCCGCATGCACAGTTGCGGCGGCGGTGTAACAGAACAAATTGAGGAAGCGCGTTCCACTTGCCATTTCTCTCAGCAAGCGACGCACTGGTCGGTGATCCAGAAACAATCCGCTATCCAGGTAATCCGCCAAATTCACTTCTAAACGACAGGGACCTTCTCTCACTTCAAACAACCCTGAATTGCGGCTGCGGGTAGTTTGGCGCTGATATTGGCTCTCACCCTTTTGACGGCGACGTTCCTTGAAGAACAGCTTACTCCGGCTCTCTGGATAGAGGTAAAGCAGTGCCTGACGCACTTCGCTGAGATGTCGGTTGGCCTGTTCTTCATCGATATTAGATGGCGGGGCGTATTCCTGAACATGGATCGCATCATCGTAGAAATCCACTGCCACAGAATATTCCGGCATGTCCGCATCATAAAGTCGATAACAACTGACACCGGACTGCTTCAACCAGCCAGACAATTTGCGGGCATTCTTCTTCAGCCGATTGGCAAACATGCGCGCACCTTCACTAAGGGATTCCTCGCTGAGTTCCTTGCGCGGAGTTTGTCCCTCTTCACCGGCCTCGCGAAGCTGGAACACTAATAGCTGACTGGGAATCGTCCCGTTAAATAGCTGGTATTTCTTTTCAGCCCGCAGACGCAGCTCGCCGGCCAGCTCCGTGTTACCAGTGATGACTGCCAGCCGCCAACCCGGGCACTCGCGCTTCATCACTTCTCCAAGGGTCTGGTAGAGGGGGCGCAGCTCCTCCATATCGCCCCAGCGTTCCCCGTAGGGAGGGTTACAGATGATCAACCCCTCGCTTATCTCCCGGTGGGTAGGTTTTTTGAAAGCTTCAATGGGTTTAGCCATTACTCGCACCCATTTCTCGAGTCCGGCGCAGGCAATATTTTCCTGAGCGGCACTGACCGCCCGGGTGTCCTTGTCGTAACCACGAATCTCCGGCAGCTCTTTGCCAAGACCCACCTGACAACGATCCAGGGCTTCCTGACGCAAGCTTTGCCATAACACCGTGTCAAACTGGGCCCAGCCATGAAAACCGAATTGCTCACGATTCAGTCCCGGTGCGATATCTGCCACCATCATCGCCCCCTCAATCAGCAAAGTACCACTGCCGCAGAGCGGATCAATCAGAGCCCCACCGCGAGCGGCAATTTCTGGCCAACCGGCACGAATCAACAGTGCTGCAGCCAGATTCTCTTTCAGGGGCGCAGGCACCATGGCAACGCGGTAGCCACGTTTGTGCAGACTGTCACCGGCGAAATCCAGGCTGACGGTGGCCTGATCCTTGGCCAATCGCACATTGATTCGCAGGTCGGGACGTTTTAAATCCACATCAGGACGGGAGCCGAAATGATTCTGCAGCCGGTCGACAATGGCATCCTTGGCATGTTGAGCACCAAACTTGCTATGACGAATGGCATCGTTGGTGCCGACAAAATCCACTGCAATGGACTCATGTGGGGTCAAATGTGACTCCCAGGCTATGGCTGTCACTCCACGGTAGAGATCGTCAGCACTTTCGACCGGGAATTTATCCAGCGGCATCAGAATACGATTTGCCAGCCGCGACCAGAGACATGCACGATAAGCAAACTCAAGGCTTCCCTCGGCATAGACACCCGCAATGGTCTCCCGGGTATTCTGGGCTCCCAGCGTTTCCAGCTCACTGGCCAGCAATGACTCAAGACCTTTCGGACAACTGGCAAACCACATCTTCATAGAAACACTCTCAACTTTATCGCCCGTCATTCGAGCTATTCACTGACTATTCATGAAGGCAATACGACGCCTGATGACATAGCGTAATTAAAACCTATTGCCCATAGACAAATAAAATCCTCGACAGGCAACTCTAGTTTTGATGTTATAGACGGGCTGTACGAAAACAATTAACAGGCCACGACTGGAAGTTAATAGTATCAGTGGCTCAGGAATCAGGAGTTCATGTCATATGAGAAGACAAAAACGAGATTCATCCCACCGTGCATTTATCAAAGGTTATCAAGCAGGCTATAACGGTAGAAATAAATCAAGTTGCCCCCACACAGATGAAACCCCTTTGGCCCAAGACTGGTTCAACGGCTGGCGCGAAGGGCGCGAAGACAATTGGAACGGCTATAACGAACAAGCGTGCCAACAGAAAGTCATCAACCTTTAACTAACGTAACGATTTCATCCCTTGGGGTTATCACCCCATAAAGCCCGAACAGGGCTTTGAAGCGGAGAGCGGAGGCAGGAGCCTCCCCCCGCTTCACTCAACCCATCCTATTCGCCCACTTCAATCCAGCATTCGACAATAGCTCTGTGCCGACCAATAGAGGGCCGCGCAGCATATAACATAAGGCCCGCGCCGTCATCGCCCGTAACCCTCACCTTCCGTAAGTAGTAATCATACCGCGCAGACAGGCGGCATATCCTGGCGGTTTTCGGTAGATTGCACCAGATCCAGCAGCTCCCTCAATGCCACAGAGAACATGGCAAAATCATAGGCCCGGACACTGTGCAGCTCCTTCATCATATCCTGCCAGCGCTTAATCAACGGAGCCTGGGATGCATGCCAGACATGTATTACACCGTCGATATCCTCAAGTACGTTGATCTCTTGTAACAGTGCCCTGGCCAGGCTGCGGCGCTGATTTTCCAGATCGTCCACAAATGACTCGCGCGCGAAATCTTCCCACCGACTGGCTGGATCGAGATGGACAATCTGGTCGGCAAACCACTCGAGATCCAGTTCATTACTGAGCTTGTAGTAAAGTTCAAGGACCAGCCCAACCGGCTTGCCACTGGCCGCAGCAAGATCGACAATGCCAAACCCGAAATAGAGAAAATTGGAGCTGGCAACCAGCATCGCCACCTCCTCCTGCACACCCTGCGACACCAGGCGTGCCACCTCTTCCTGCCA
>JBFICU010000014.1:0-13460 GCA_041581855.1 Porticoccus sp.
GCCGCGGCGACAAACCCGGCACAGTCATTCTGCAAAGCCACCACTGTGACCACCCACTGATTGCCTCGCTGGTTCAACAGGATTATCGGGCTTTTAGCGACATGCTGATGACAGAGCGACAGCTGGCACAACTGCCACCCTATCGTCATATGGCGTTATTACGTGCAGAAGCTGCCGATGGACAGGCAGCAAAAACATTTCTGGAATTTGCCCGCCACCAGGCAGAACAACAAGTGCCCGCGAGTCCGGATACAGGCTATCTCGGTCCACTGCCCGCAGCGATGGAAAAACGCAACGGTCGCTTCCGCCACCAGCTGAGTATTACCTGCCGCGAGCGGCCCAGATTACAGCAGTTGATGAGCACCCTCAGTGTGATACTGGAACAATCACCGCTGGGGGCAAAAGTACGTTGGTCAGTGGATATCGACCCTCAGGATATGACTTGATGACGGAGGTTGAGCTGAAGCGCTGGCAGAGGTTTCCAGTTACACCTACAATGGCGCCCATCAACGGAGTAGTGTCCACCCCATGACTCGGGATTACGCAAAAAAGTCTAGTCACCGCAGCCAAAACAGGCCCAATGCCCGCAAGAGCCGGTCGACCAAGCGAAGTGCACCAGGTTGGTTATGGTTGCTCGCCGGCGTTCTGGTTGGCGTATTGTTCACTGTACTGTTTCAACTGGCCAAGACCCCTGATACAGCCTCAGTTTTGGCACCGACAGAACAACCCATTCAGGAAGAATCGGGCAGTAAACCCCGTTTTGATTTCTACACCTTGCTTCGTGAAAGCGAGTTCATTGTTCCCGACAGCCCTCCCCCGCAGACAGACAGCGAACAAGTGGCAGCTCCGCCACAGGTCTCTGCAAATGAGGTGTTTCTGCTACAGGTGGGTTCTTTTAAGGCCAGTTCCGACGCTGATAGCCTGCGTGCCCGCTTATTACTGCTGAACCTTAGCGCCAGTATTGAGAAGGTCAGCCCGCGCAAGGGCGAAAACTGGCATCGGGTTTTGGTGGGGCCGTTTACTAATCATTCTGATGTCAGTACTGCGCGCAACCGATTGTCCAGCAACGGCATCGATTCACTACTGCTAAAGCGCAAGCAATAACACTTCAAATTATCAACGAGCTGCAAAACGCCCTGTACTAGCCGCGAGATTTACGGCCCTTCTGGTGACGCTCCAGGTTTTCAGCGCGTTTCCGCTCATTTTTTCGCAGCAGGACGTAGGTTGCGCCGGTGCCGCCGTGCTGAGGCTGGGCACTGTGAAAAGCGAGCACCTCATCTAACTGACGCAACCACTGGTTGGTACAACTTTTCAACAACGCAGGTTTATCGCGATTTTCTCCACGTCCGTGGGTAATCAATCCACAGCGAACATCATGTTTCAGGCAATCCCGAATAAATTGGTAAACCTGCTGCCTGGCCTGTTCTACCGTCAGACGGTGCAGGTCAAGTCTCGAGTCGATTGTGTATTTACCCAGCCGGAGGTTCTTGAACACCCCGTGCTGTACGCCCTCGCGCTTGAACTCGAGTACGTCCCGGGGCTTAACCATGGGGATATATTCTTCAGACGTCAGACCATCGGCATCCAGGGCTATCTCCTGCTGTGCTGCTCGCCTGCGCAACTCGAGACCGGGTGTTTGCTCGACCGGTTTTCGCAGGGGGATCCTATCCACCGGCTTGCTCAGTGGGGCAACATCACCCATCTGTTCGCGAAATAAATTGCTGTCGTCGTCGGTCACGGCGGTAAGCTCTCGGGGCCAAGTCTCTTGATTGGCGGAGATTATAGCCCCGTCATCGCTCAAGCCGCATCTGTGTGGGTCAAAGAGCGGTTCATAAAACGTTCTCTGGCAAGTTGATCGGCTACCTCGCTGGTAGCCGCGTTCTCTGCTGCTGCAATGCGAAAGATCTCCGGCAGCGTTTCTTCGGCAACCCGTTCGATATGCCGTAAGACTTCCTGTCGATCAGCACCGAAGTACTGATAATAGACTTCAATCAGGCCGCCAGAATTAATCACATAGTCAGGTACATAAAGCACACCGGAAGAAGCCAGCCTGAGGCCATCCTGGTCGGTGGCAAGCTGGTTATTGGCTGAACCGGCGACAACGGGCGCGCCCAGTTCCCGGATGCTCTGCTCATTCAACACTGCACCCATGGCACAGGGGGAAAACACCTCGGCAGGCTGCCTCAGGATATCCTCCGGCGCCACGGGAATCACACCGAAATTGGCCACGGCGCGCTTCAGGTTGTCAGAAAAAATATCCGCGACATAAACTCTTGCGCCGGCTTCTGACAGCAATCGGGCCAGCTCATAGCCCACCTTGCCCACCCCCTGAATCGCCACACGCATTCCGGACAGGGTGTCCCAGCCCAGTTGAAATCGGGCTGCCTGCTCAATGCCTCGGAACACACCGTACGCTGTGAAAGGTGATGGGTCGCCGCTGACGCCGCCTTGACGAGCATAACCGGTAACGAACTCCGTCTCGCCTGCCATCACCTGTACATCTTCTTCATTGATGCCCACATCTTCGGCTGTTACATACTCCCCTTGCAGGCTGTCGACCAGGCGAGCCATGGCGCGCAGTAATGTCGGCGACTTGTCCTTGCGGGGATCGCCTATGATCACTGCCTTGCCACCCCCCAGATTGAGGCCAGTAATCGCCGCCTTGTAGGTCATGCCCCGCGACAACCTCAACACATCGGAAATGGCGTCCTCCTCACCGGCATAGGGCCACATCCGGCAACCACCCAATGCACAACCGAGATTGGTATTGTGGATAGCGATAATGGCCTGCAAGCCCGTCTCGGCGTCGTGGTGAAAAACCACTTTTTCATGGCTATCGTAGTCGGGATGGGTAAAGACGCTCATCTTCCTCCTCCTACTACCGGCTGTACCTCACCAACCAACCGCTCAGGTACGACAATGTTTACCCGATCGGCTCGGCAGCTGGCCAACAATTGCGTCTGCCGCTGCCTTACCCGATCCAGATTGTGTTTTTTTACGTGACCGAAACCACGGATGTGTTCTGGCAGCGAAGCCAATTCCACGGCAGCCTGATAATTGTCTCCGCAAAGTCCGTTCAGCAGTTCGCTGATCAGTTCCTCATATTCCGTTACCAACATGCGCTCCATCTTGCGTTCGGCACTGTAGCCGAACGGATCAAAAACGGTATTGCGCAGGAACTTAAGCCTGGCCAAACCCCTAAACAAAGGCAGTATCCATCCACCGAACTGGCGCTTCAGCAGATGTCCGGATCGCGGATCACGACGCGCAAAAATTGGGGGCGCCAGATGGAACTGCAGTTTGAAATCCCCTTCAAACTCCTCGTGAAGCTGCCGCTCAAATTCACCGCTGGTATAGAGCCTGGCCACTTCGTACTCATCCTTGCAGGCCAGCAGCTTGAAATAATTCAGGGCCACTGCACGAGTCAGCGCCATGTTTTCCTCCACAAAATTGGGAAAACACTCGAGCTCGGCGGAGCGAACAGTTTCCACCCGACGGCGATACTGGTCTGCCAGCGCACGGTCCTGGTAATCCACCAGAAACTGGTAACGGTAGTCAATCAGCTCATTCAGAGTCGGGGGCGGAGTTTGCGCTTGCGGTTGTTGTATACCTGCCAACGCCATGACGCGATCGGGATCTACGGCATAACGCCGCCCCCAGGTAAAGGCATTAAGGTTCATCTCAACCGCGACGTTATTGATGGCAATAGCCTGCTCGATCGTTTGCCGTGGCAAAGGCACCAGCCCCAATTGCCAAGCATAGCCAAGCAACAGCATGTTGGCGCTGATGGCATCACCCATGAGTCCTGTACCGAGGGTGGTGGCATCGATAAACCAGGTGCGGTCACTACCGGTTTCATCCCGGAGAGCCTGAGCCATATCCCCATAGGGGAACGGCGCATCCGGGTTGCGGGTAAATTCCGCGGTGGGCGATTCGTGGCTGTTGACCACCGCGGCAGAAAATTCGCTGTTGACCTTGGCCAGTGCCTCCTGACCTGTGGAGACAACCAAATCGGCGCCCAGCAATAAATGGGCGTCTCCGGCGGGAATACGCACTCCATGTATGTCGCCCTGTTGATTGGCAATACGCACGTGGCTAGTCACCGAACCGAATTTTTGCGCCAATCCGGTCTGGGTCAGCACTGAGGTACCTTTTCCGTCGATATGCGCCGCCATGCCCAATACCGACCCAACGGTCAGCACACCGGTGCCACCAATCCCCGCCACCATGATGTTGTAGGGAATACTAATTTCCGGCAGCTGCGGTTCCGGTAAGTCAGACCAGGCCACCTCCCCATCCAACCGGCGGTGCTTGCGCAAGCGCCCACCATGCACAGTGACAAAACTGGGACAGAAACCTTTCAGGCAGGAGTAGTCCTTGTTGCAGGCGGACTGGTCGATCATGCGTTTGCGCCCCAATGGCGTATCCTTGGGGATGATCGACAAGCAGTTGGACTGGTAGCCGCAGTCACCGCAACCCTCACAAACCTGCTCGTTGATAAACACCCGTTTCGGCGGATCGTCCAATAGCCCTTTTTTGCGGCGGCGACGCTTCTCTGCAGCACAGGTCTGTACGTAAATCAGCACACTGGTGCCCTCTACCTCGCGCAGCTCCCGCTGGATGTCGTCGAGTTTGTCCCGATGGTCGATGGTCAGCCCCTCAAAATGGGGGAAATCGCTGCCGAACTGTTCTGGATGGTCCGACACGACCGCAATACGTTTCACACCTTCACCGCGCAACTGATAGACGATTCGGTCGACGCTGAGAATACCGTCCACTGGCTGACCACCGGTCATAGCCACGGCGTCGTTGTAGAGTATCTTGTAGGTAATATTGACCCCGGAAGACACGGCGGCGCGAATTGCCAGTAGACCGGAGTGGAAATAAGTGCCATCACCAAGGTTCTGGAACACATGACCTGTATCGGTGAACGGCGCCTGACCGATCCAGTTGGCACCCTCCCCGCCCATATGGGTAAACGTAAAAGTGCTGCGATCCATCCACTGCACCATGTAGTGACAACCGATACCCGCCATCGCCATACTGCCTTCAGGCACCACGGTTGAGGTGTTGTGTGGACAACCGGAGCAGTACCAGGGCTTGCGCTCCAGCAGCGTCGGTTTGCTCGTCAGGGAGCGCTCCTTCGCCTGCAGGAATTCAAGGCGCTTTTCGACTCGCTCGCTGGTATAAAAACGACGGATGCGCTCGGCAATAACCTGGGCAATAAGCGCGGGGGTCAACTCACCGAGATTGGTCACCAGCAGGTTGCGGTGTTCGTCGTACTCACCCACCACACGGGGACGTTTCTCCACCGGCCAGTTATACAGCTGACCGGTAATCTGGTCCTCGATGACACTGCGTTTTTCTTCAATGACCAGGATTTCTTCCAGCCCTTCGGCAAACTGGTGGGTAACAGAGGGTTCCAGAGGCCAACTCATGCCAACTTTGTAAAGTCTTAAGCCGATGGCCTGTGCCAACGGCTCATCAATACCCAGATCGTCCAGCGCCTGCAGGGTATCCAGATAGGATTTTCCGGTGGTGACAATGCCGAGTCGGGCCTGGGGGCTGTCGAGAGTGATGCGGTTGAGGTTATTGACCCGGGCAAAAGCCAGCGCCGCATAAATTTTGTAACGTTGCAGGCGCTTTTCCTGTTCCAGCGGCGTGTCAGGCCAACGGCCATGCACACCGTCCACGGGCAACTCGAAGTCTCCCGGTAGCACAATGCTAACCCGGCCCGGATCGATTTCGGCAGAGATCGCGGCGTCGCAGTTTTCGGTGATCACTTTCATGCCTACCCAGCAACCGCAGTAGCGGGACAGCTCCCAGCCATAGATACCGAGATCAAGCACCTCCTGTACCCCGGCGGGATTCAACACCGGGCAGGTGGCACCAATAAACATGTGGTCGCTCTGGTGGGGCAAGGTAGAGGATTTACAAGCATGGTCATCGCCCACCACTGCCAGCACCCCGCCGTATTTAGAGGAGCCAAAGGCATTGGCGTGTTTCAGGACATCCATACTGCGATCCAGCCCCGGACCCTTGCCATACCACATGCCGTATACGCCGTCGTAACGGGCACCTGGAAACAGGTTGACCTGCTGACTGCCCCAAACAGCCGTCATGCCAAGGTCCTCATTAATACCGGGCTGGAAGTGGATATTGTGCTTATCGAGAAATGGCCGGGCTTTCCACAGAGCCTGATCCAGGCCTCCGAGAGGAGAACCCCGGTAACCGGAGATAAAACAGGCCGTATTCAGACCGGACTGCTGGTCCCGTTGGTGCTGCAATATAGGCAGTCGTACCAATGCCTCGATACCCGTTAGGTAGGCACGCCCCTTATCCAGCAGATACTTGTCGTTAAGAGATATGTTCACAGACACCCCCTATCAAGGCCACTGTGTCGAAAGTCCGATTTTTGTTATTACCGCCCCGTCAAAGTAACTGGCTTCAGTTTAAGTACGTTTTTTAAATCGTATACCTTTGGCAAAAAGCATAGACCATGGTTCCGACAATTGAATTGCTTTTTGTGCCTCACATTCCTATACATAAAGAATATTTTTCTACTTTTTATCTGGTTGAAGGAAATTTATGTCTGGATATGACGAAACAGATATTCACATCCTGAAAATTCTGCAGCGTGATGCGAGTCTTAGCGCCCAGGAAATCGCAACACAGGTCAATCTTTCCACCACACCGTGCTGGCGGCGTATGAATCGGATGGAGAAAGAGGGAATTATTCGGAGTAAGGTAGCACTGTTGGATGCAGACAAATTAGGCATGCAAATGGTGACGTTTGTCAGTATTTCTCTGACACGCAATGATGAGGATTCACTGGAAGCGTTTGAGGAACAGGTGAGGCAGTTTCCGGAAATTGTCGAGTGCTATACCGTCACCGGCACCATGGATTATTTTTTAAAGATTATTACCCGGGATATACAGCACTTTGAAAGTTTTTTGCGACGGCACCTGGCAAGGTTGCCACTGATACGGGATCTTCATTCAAATGTAGCGGTCACCCAGATCAAATACACTACCGAGTTACCGCTGGACACCCAACTCTAGAATCGGGGTCCGCAAAAAAACGCTATTCAGGCTTGGCAACCGAAAGGTGCGACGTATCCACTTCTCGATCGGGAATGACCTTTTTTTCATCCTCACGCAACACATCGGTTCCAGGCTCAGCCACTGTCATGCGGGAGGTGTCGATCTCGGCTGGCGTGAAATCCCGGCGATATTCAGGCGTCAACACATCGGCGCCCACGGGAGCAACTTCTACAATTTCATCCGGTAATTGGGGTGCAGATTGAGCAGATGTGCCAGCAATCATGACGGGTGGTTCAGGCTGAGTGTCCGCAGTAGTGCGAATAGCCACCACTGCGCCTGCCTTGCGTATGCTGGCCTGGTAACGCTGTGCCGTCTCCTGATCAAGATTCCGTTTGATCACTACCGGCCTACCAGAAAACATTCCGTCAATACGGGCGGAATCCGCCCCAAACAATTCGGCAAGCCGTTGTTTGACATCGACTATTGACTGACCGGGGACCACATCACCCCTGAAGACCACTTCGTAACGTTGTTCGCTCACTGTCTTCCATCCCTCGATACAGGTTCGAGCTCTACTGTTCTGAAAACTGCCTGGGCGACAGTAAAGCCTCGCTAACTCATTTTTATCGCTACAGAGCAATTTAGCAAATACTGACTGCTCTGATCGTGACAGGTTAGCCAATCAGTACAGAGAACCAGATGATGAGAAACACCATCATGGACAGTGTCACTGCTGCGGATCCCTGGTCTTTAGCCCTGCCAGACAAATCATGGTGCTCCAGGCCAATGCGGTCAATTGCCGCCTCCACAGCGGAATTAAGCAACTCGACGATCAGAACCAACAATACTGAAACAGTTAACAATGCCAGTTCTATCGCGTTGCTGGCCACCACCAGTGACAACGGCAGAAAAATTGCGGCCAGTAACAGCTCAATCCTGAAAGCCTCTTCGTGTTTATAACAAGCCTTAACGCCCCGCCACGAGTGTAGGCTCGCCAGCATCAAGCGACGCTTAATCACACCATGCACAACTTTCTTCACACGTCGTTCCCATTAATTCGTTGATCCATTTCTCGAGAAGGCTCCTGTTCTTTTGGTCGCCCAACAATTTTTGCCGGCACGCCAACCACCGTGGTGTGCGGTGGCACAGGATCAAGCACCAAACTACCGGCGCCGATCTTGGCGCCCTCACCCACTTCAATATTGCCGAGAATTTTGGCTCCTGCCGCAATCAAAACCCCGCAACGAATTTTCGGATGACGATCACCCGCCTGGGCTCCCGTACCGCCCAACGTCACCGAGTGCAGCATGGAAACATTGTCTCCGATCACCGATGTCTCACCGATCACCAGCCCGGTGGCGTGGTCGATCATAATACCGCCGCCGATGTCTGCAGCGGGGTGGATATCCACCCCAAACACTTCGGAAACTCTGCTCTGTAGAAACATCGCCAACGCACGGCGCTGATGGCGCCACAACCAGTTGGACACCCGATATACCTGCAACGCATGGAAGCCCTTGAAATATAAAAGAGGTAGACAATAACGATCACAGGCCGGATCTCGTTCTACATAAGCAGTCAAATCCCGGCGCATGCGCTCTCGGATAGCGGCATCGTCGGCCATCGCCTCTGTCAGCACCTGATGAATACTGAGATCTGGCAGCACCGTATTACCGAGCTGCTCCGCCAGGTTGTAGGCAAGCGCCGCTTCCAGCGAATCGTGGCTCAATACGGATGCATAGAAAACACTTGCCAGTACGGGCTCTTGAGCTGCAAATACTTCAACTTCACTACGAATAGTTTCCCAGAGAGTATCATCAGTAATGTGATTACGTCGTGAACTAACCATGTTTCTCCCGTGGCGGAGGCAAAATGAACCTGGCTACAATCTCATCCAGCCTCGCCAATACTGCGCCCTTTAATCTAAGGCCGTCATTATCCAGAAGTTTGCGGACAAATGCCCCATCAAGTTGCGCTTCAAACTGTTCCGCCACCGGCCGGTAACTCAAGTGCCAGGGTTCCGGGGCAACGCCACCTCGATCACGGTCATAGGGTCGATAAAAACCAAAAGCAGCTGCATGCTCTTCCAGCCAAAGGAAAAGGGCATGAAAAGGGCCCCCTGATGCATATTCCTCTGGGACCAATTGAAGTTGGTAGTCAGGAGAAACAGCCGCCTGATCCCAGATATCCATATCGGTGCCCCAATGATGCCGGGAGCACCCGGGAAGCGCAGACCAACGCAGGATAGCCATCGCCTTCTCATCATCACTGAGCAGAGATATGTCGAGGAAATGTCCCTCGGCATCCAACAGTGGGCGGAGGCCTTCCGCCTTGGCATTCCAGATTGCCAACTGCCGATCATAAGAACGAAACCCACTGACTACTTGTATATCCAACCCTTCTGCCGCAGCAGCCTGTTGCATCCGAAGGAAAGGTTCAATCACCTCAGCGTGTAACTGTACTTGGCGGTCTAGCAGGCGCAGATGGCTTTCACTGCGACCAGTCATCATGTCATCGGAAATCTGCTCTGTGGTCACACCGTTCTCGCCTTACAACACCTGGGGAAATAACACCTTAATATGACCAAAGTTATTTTGCTATGCTTCGGCCGTGACCTAGAAGGAGCATCTTGTCATGCAACAAGAAATCGAACAGATCCAGTCCATCTACAACACCATAGTGGAATTTTTTGTCACCTACAGTTTTCAGCTCGTAGGGGCTTTGATCGTATTTCTCATCGGCATGTTTGTGGCCAGCAAAGTGTCGAGAATGGTGCTTGCTCTATGCGAGAGAAAAGGTCTGGATATTACGCTGAGTCGATTCCTGGCCAGTTTTGTCAAAATTGCCATCCTGGTGGGGGTGGCGATAATCGCCCTTGGAAAAATAGGCATCAGTGTCACGCCATTTGTCGCTGCTATTGGCGCTCTGTCTCTGGGCGCTGGTCTGGCCGTACAAGGACTGCTGTCCAATTATGGCGCGGGACTCAATATTATTATTACCCGCCCGTTTGTGGTGGGTGACACCATCACTGTGCAGGGCGAAACCGGACTGGTGGATGAGGTGCATCTGGCCTACACAGTTTTGAAAGATGAAGATGATGTGCGGATTACCATCCCCAACCGGCACATTGTCGGAGAAATTATCCATAACTCTGCGGAAAACAAACTGGCAGAAACCACTGTGGGTGTGAGCTATGACTCCGACCCCAAAAAAGTTATTGAGGTACTGCGCGCTGTGATGGTGCAACAGGGTGTTACCGAAGCACGGGAACCCCTGATTGGCATCGACCAATTTGGCGACAGCAGCATTAATTTCGGCGTACGCTTCTGGGTTCCCACCAACCGCTTTCACGAAACCCGTTTCAGAGTAAACAACGCCATCTTCGAGGCCTTGGGTCAAGCGGGAATTACCATCCCCTTCCCGCAGCGAGAAGTGCGCATGCTCAACCAGAAGCCCTAACCAGAAACCCTGAACAGAAGTTCTGGATTCATGCTGTATCAGATCCGGTAGCATTCTCCACCGACACGTTATCCCCCCAAGTCAATTGGTGGGGATCAAAACCTGAAGCCAGGGTAGGTTTGACAATTTCAAAGTACGGTGACAAGTCAAAATCTCGTGGCACGAAAAGGCTGTGATGGCGAATATGAAGAATCTCCTGGTAGATCTCCTGCATCTCCGGATCCAGGGTTTTTTCCAGGGTGATTTCCGGCAGAATCGGGTAACGGATAGACTGAAAGGCCTGTGCAATCAGTGAGGAACAGATAGCCCGGGTGGGGTCACCACTACCCAGCGCCAGCAAGCGGCGGCGCCAACGATTCGGCACTGGCGGCGTCTGCACCATATAACGCATCAGATCTAGAATATTTTTGAGGTCATAGCGGTGACCCACCCGCTCTGTGACGTAGCAGATCAACTCAGCAATTTCCTCGTCGTGCAGTTTGGCTGGTCTGCAGATGCGGGTGTGCAGGTGCTCGAAATAGCTAAGCGGAACTAATCTGACGCCTTCCTGTACATCCGCTTCAACCAGCATACCCGTCTGGCCCTGACAGGTTCCCACATAGAGCGCCGCATGTGACCAGGTTGACTGCGTCAGGTACTTGATTGCCAGGCTGAAGCGGCTCACCCCTTCCACCAACAAAACATCGCCGGGACGAATAGCTGCCGCCAATTGATCGGGACGGCTGGGGACGGTACTCAGGTAACGCGGCTCTGCCAGCTTGCGTGCCAACCAACTGCCAATACGTTCCAGCAACACCGCTAATTACTCGCTGTTCGCAATCAGTTCTTGCCCAAGTCGATGGAACCCGCTTCCACCACGGTGACAGGCACATGAAACCAACCCATGCTGAGGCGGGCTTCTAGCTCGAAATCCACTGACTGGCTGCGGCTTTCTATAAACGCGCCGATGATTTTCAGGCCGCTGATCAGGTTGGCTGAAGCGGGAACCTTGATGGTGGACTGGCCATAGGGGGGAATCGGATTCATGCCACCCGCTGCGCCACTGATCAACTTCTCACCCTGTAGCTTCAGGTTGTATGACAGGCCGGAGATTTTTAGTTCTGAACTGGTGGGATTGAGGACCAATAGCGTAATAACAAAGCGTTGTTCAAATCCTTCCTGGGAACCCGGTTGGACATTGACCAAGTGCACCTCTGGTTTCTGACCGGGAGCCAAAAGAGCACAACCGCACAGCCCGACCACCGCAATCAGTAACCAAACCGCTCTCACTACTCTCATCTAGACATCCCCGTCAATCGTTGATATCTGGCTCAAAAAACAGCCAGGTGACCTGGGGAAACGCTTTTTTCATAGCCGCCTCTACCCGGTTAATCGCTTCAATCAGAGCAATATCCGTATCCTGTGGCACCATCCGTGCTTTGATCGCCACCATAACATCATCACCCATTTGGAGGGTAACGAGGTTAAAGACAACATCTACCTGCGGATGTTGACGTAAAAACGCTTGCATGGCTTGTTTTACTGCTGGCTCAACTCCTTGCCCAACCAGCAGTGCCTTTACCTCTGCACCCACCAGAATAGCGACAACAATCAACAATACGCCAATGGCCATACTGCCCATCGCATCATATACCGGGTTGCCGGTCATTACCGTCAACAACACTGCCAGCAAAGCAAAGCTCAGCCCCAGCAATGCCGCCAGATCTTCGCCAAACACCACCAACAGCTCACTCTGGCGAGTCTCCCGAAACCAGCACCACAAGGTTCGCCCCTGACGTACTTTATTGACTTCCCGCAGGCAACCAGCCAGAGATAAACTCTCCGCCACCACTGCAAAGATCAGCACGGCAATCGCCACCCAGGGTGCATTAATCGGCTGAGGAGCGTGTAATTTATGCCACCCCTCGTAGACAGAAAATACCCCGCCCACAGAAAACAACAACAGCGCCACGATAAACGACCAGAAATAAATTTCCTTGCCGTAACCGAGCGGGTAATCCGGGGTTGGCGGACGCTTGGCACGTCGCAACCCAAGCAACAGCAGTAACTGGTTGCCGGTATCCGCAAGGGAATGAATGGCTTCTGCCAGCATCGCACCGGAAAGGGTATAAGCAGCAGCGGCTCCCTTGGCCATGGTAATCGCGCCATTGGCCAGTAAAGCATAGAGAATACTTTTGGTAGAATCGCTGCCGCCGGACAAAAAGCACCCCGTGCCATTGAATTTTTTGCAAGAACCCGCATCTTATAGGGTGCAAATCAACGACACCATAGCGAGGAGAGTTAGCGTGTTACGAATCGGTTTATTCCTGGCCACCAACATCGCCATTCTGGTGCTCTTCAGCATCGTTTTCCGCGTACTGGGGCTGGAGCACTACCTGGCCACCCAGGGCATTCACACTAATCTCGGCGGACTGTTGATCATGTGCGGGTTCATCGGCTTTGCCGGATCGTTCTTTTCACTGCTGACATCCAAGTGGATGGCCAAGAGGAGCAGTGGCACACAACTCATTCAACAACCCAGCACCCCGGACGAGCGCTGGTTGATGGAAACGGTTAGCGACCTGGCTAAAAAAGCCGGTATCGGTATGCCAGAGGTGGGTATTTTCCCGGCCCAACAATCCAATGCCTTTGCCACTGGCTGGAACAAAAACAGCGCACTGGTAGCGGTGAGTGCCGGGCTATTGCACCGTTTCGACAAAGAGGAAGTACGCGCGGTACTGGCTCACGAGATTGGTCACGTCGCCAACGGCGATATGGTCACGCTGTCCCTGGTACAGGGTGTGCTGAACACGTTCGTGATGTTCTTTGCCCGTATTCTCGGCTCTATCATCGACAAAGCGATATTTAAGAATGAGCGTGGCAACGGCATCGGCTACTTTATGATTGTCATGCTGCTGCAGGTTGTTTTGGGTATTTTCGCCTCAATGATCGTGATGTGGTTTTCGCGCTGGCGTGAA
>JBFICU010000015.1:0-13386 GCA_041581855.1 Porticoccus sp.
AAACGTTGGATATAGGGCAGTGCCTCGGACAGTACTTTGGCGGTGTTCGAGGCGGCTTCACGGGTTAGCGACATTGATGTTCCTGTGGCTTTTTATTAGTGGGTTAGAAAGTGAGATTGCTGTCTATGCTACGAAGTTGCTGCCGGAAAAGCGACTGGATTTTCTCCAGCGCATCGCTGGACTCGGCTTCGAAACGCAGGGTCAACGTTGGGCTGGTGTTGGAGGCGCGCACCAGTCCCCAGGCTTTGGGGAAATCGACCCGAAGGCCGTCAATGGTGCTGACTTTGCCATCCTGGAAGACGCTGTTTTCCAGTAATTTGTCGACGATACCGAACTTGGATTCCTCGCTGACTGAAATGCGGATTTCCGGAGTGGAAAAACGGCTCTCAAAGCTTGCCATGATGTCATCCAACCCCTGTTCGCGAATGCTGATGATTTCGATCAGGCGGGCTGCGGCGTAGAGGCCGTCATCAAAGCCGTGCCAGCGATCATGGAAGAAAATATGGCCGCTGTATTCGCCGCCCAGTGGTGCTTTGCTTTCCATGATCTTGTTGTACATGTGAGAGTGGCCGGTTTTCCACATCACCGGGCGACCACCGTAACTGCTAATGAGGCTGTTGAGGCGACGCGTGCTCTTGATATCGAACACCACATCGGCGCCGGGGTGACGGGATACCACATCCCGGGCAAAGATCATGAGCAGTTCATCGGGCCAGACAATTCGTCCACTGCCGGATACGGCAACGATGCGGTCACCATCGCCATCCAGTGCGATACCGAGATCGGCCTGTTGTTCCCGCACACAGAGCGCCAGATCATCCAGGTTGGCAGGGACGGATGGGTCGGGAGCGTGGTTAGGGAAGTTGCCATCAATATCGCAATAGAGTGGTTGAACATCGCAGCCAATGGCTTCGAGCAGGCGCACTGCAAGATCTCCGGCCACGCCGTTGCCCGCGTCCAGGACCACTTTCAGCCCTTGAGCCGGCACGATGTCGCCAACAATCGCCTGGATATACTCTCCGGACAGGTCCTGCTCACTGCGCTGGCCGGGATTTTTTTCTGGGCGATCCTCGGACATTTCTTCGCGCAGGGATTTGATCTCGTCGCCACACAGGGCGTGGTGCTGAAAGAAGATTTTGAAACCGTTGTACTCGGCGGGGTTGTGGCTTGCCGTTACCATTACACCGCAGTCGCTCTGCTGTAGCTGATGGGTGGCAAAATTGAGCAACGGAGTGGGCACCAGGCCGAGATTGATAATATTGCAACCGCTGCTAAGAATGCCTTGTTCCAGCGCCGTACAGAGGTCGTCGCTGGATAGGCGGCCATCGCGACCGACAATCAGGCTGTGTTCGCCCAGTGCCAGCGCGCGTGCGGCCAGTACCTTGCCGAGCCGCGTGGCAAAAGCAGTGGACAGCTGCTGTCCCGCAATACCGCGGATATCGTAGTCGCGAAATACCACCTCGGGTGCGTTGAGGGTCGCGTCGGTGATGGCAGGATTGTTTTCGCAAGGCTCAGGTTTGGCTGTGGCTTGTCGCGACGGGATGACCTCAAGGTATGATTCGCCACTGTCATCGACGGGGTCAGCGGAGTGTTCATCATGATTGATTTTGGCTGACCTGGATTTTAGTGGCTTGTCTTTGTGGTAGTGCAGGCTGATACGCACTGTCAGGTAGAGCAGTAGCAGGGTAATAGCAACCAGCACGCTTACGAGCAGGATAAACAGGGTGTAAGAGGGCTGGGCATTACTGAGTAGCTGTGCACTGCCGGTATAGCGCAATTGCCAGTTGGGTATTTTCAGTTTGAGATTGATGGCGCCCAGTGCACGGGATTTGTTGCCCAGCGCCAGGAATGCTTTTTCCTTCGAGCGGGGCATGGATTGGATCAGTTCAGTGGTGCCCAGGGATGGGTCGATGCCAGCATTTAAGAGTTTGGTTAGTTTTTCCGTGGCCAGGATCGCCAGCATGGCACCGAGGGCTTCCCCTTGTTCATTCTTAACTGGGTAGCTGAACATTAACTGCCATTGGCCATCGATCAATGCGGCAGAGGGATCAGCCTGTTCTCCGGCAAGAACTTTTTCTGTGAGCAATTGCCCGGCAAAGTGGTGTTGATTGATTAAACGATCATCACCCTGGGTTATCAGGAAGCCGCCAATCAGTTCAGGCGCCCATTCCCGCATAAGATTTTCAGCTGTCGCTAGCTGTTCGGGATTACCGGATGTCACAGCATCGAGAAAGACAGTTTTTTCCGATAGCGCTAGCAATTGTTGTTGTTGGTCTAGCAGATATTGGTTGGCGACCAGGCGCTGTTTACCGGCATATTCATTGGCAACTTCGCTCGCTTGCTCCCGCTTGCTGTTATCGATCAGCTGGTGATAGAGCAGGTAAGCCAAAAAGGCGGCGCCAACTATCAGCACGGCCAGAAGCGTCAGCACCAATGGATGCTGTTTCAGTTTTTGAATCGCGCTGGTGGAATTATTTGTTGATGTCATGGGGATGGTCAGTCATTGGAAATCATTTCAGCAATTTTGGCGATGAGTTGGCGCGCCAGAATGGATTTGTTGATTTTGGGTATGGCTTCTGAGCCTTTCAGTTCGACCACCAGCACTTCGTTGTCATCACTGTTGAAACCGATAGTGCGATCCGAGACATCGTTGGCAATGACCAGATCGAGATTTTTGCGTTCCAGTTTGCCGCGCGCGTAATTTTCCAGATTGCCGGTTTCCGCGGCAAAGCCAACGGTAAATGGCCGCGTTGGCAATGCGGCCACGGCGCTGACAATATCGGGGTTTTTCACCAGTTCAATCGTCATGCGTTCTGCATCTTTCTTGATTTTCTGCTCGGCAGTCTGCACTGGGCGGTAATCTGCCACCGCAGCGGAGGCAATAAACAGTTGGCAGCCATCAGCTTCTTCCAGTGCGGCCTGGTACATTTCCTGAGCGCTGGTGACGGGGATGATTCTGACCCGGTCTGGCGCTGTCAAATTGACCGGACCGCTGATCAGTACGGTTTCTGCACCCGCTTCGGCTGCTGCTTCGGCCAGTGCGTAACCCATTTTGCCTGAGCTGTGATTGCTGATGTAGCGTACCGGGTCGATCGCTTCACGGGTGGGGCCGGCGGTGATAACTACCTTTTTGCCTGCCAGGGAGCCTGTTTCAAAAAGTCCTGCGGTGAGTTCGGCGATATCATCCGGTTCGCTCATTCGGCCCGGGCCGACATCGCCGCAGGCCTGGCTGCCCTCCGTGGGCCCAAATATATGTACGCCACGGCCGCGCAGTCGTTCTAGGTTGGCTTGGGTGGCTGCATTGCGCCACATTCCCTGGTTCATGGCCGGTGCAATCGCCAGTGGTGAGCGGCAAGCCAGGCAGAGGGTGGACAGCAGATCGTCGCCTTGGCCCGTAGCCAGTTTGGCTATAAAGTCTGCACTGGCGGGTGCGATCAGGACGGCATCGGCCCAGCGTGACAACTGGATATGACCCATGGCCGCTTCTGCTTCGGTATCCAGCAGCTCCAGATGCACCGGGTTACCGGACAGGGCCTGCAGGGTCAGCGGGGTGATAAATTCAGTGGCCGCCCTCGTCATCACCACTTGTACGGTGGCGCCGGCATCCTGCAGGCGGCGGATAATCTCCGCACTTTTGTAGGCGGCGATACCGCCGGTAACGCCCAGCAGAATCCGTTTATTTGCCAGTGACAACATGGGGTTTCCTAAAGTCGTGCCGAGGGGGCTAAGATAACATCGCAGGCAAAGTTTGCGTAGTCAGGACTCACATAATCGGAAACACAAGGAGGTGTTATGTCGATTCGCGATTGGCCCGAGGGTGAGCGCCCCAGGGAAAAGCTGCTGGCCAGGGGTGCACAGTCTTTGTCCGATGCAGAGCTGCTGGCCATTTTTCTTCGCACGGGCTGCTCAGGGCAATCCGCCGTGGATTTGGCGCGAACACTGCTACAGCAGTTCGGTAATCTCGGCGAACTCTTGTCTGCGGACAAGGCCGCTTTTTGTCGTGCCCGCGGTCTTGGCGAAGCCAAGTTCGTGCAGTTGCAGGCTGTGCTGGAACTGGCGCGTCGTCATCTTGGCGAGCAGCTGCAACGGGAACATGTCCTAACCAGTCCCACCAGAGTTGGGGAATTTTTGCTGGCACAGTTGCGACAGTGCCGTCAGGAAGTGTTTGGCGTTTTGTTTCTGGATGCCCAGCATCGATTGATCGCCTGGGAAAAATTATTTTTTGGTACCATCGATGGCGCCAGTGTTCACCCGCGGGAAGTGGTGCGGCGTGCACTGGACCATAACGCAGCGGCAGTGATTTTTGCCCATAATCACCCTTCGGGGGTGGCGGAGCCCAGCGAGTCAGATCGCGCAATTACCCGTCAGTTGCAAGAAGCATTGAAGTTGGTCGATGTGCGGGTGCTCGATCATATGATTGCCGGGGCGGGGTATACTGTATCGCTGGCGGAGCGGGGAATGCTTTGATGTCACCGGAACCGGCTGCAAATTAAGGAATATGTTTGATTTCGGGTAGCCCTTCTGGTATAAAACGCGGCTCTTCGCGGGGCTGTCCCCGTTGACGGTACCGAAAGCCAGAATTCATAAGCGATCGCCAGTAATTGGTGATGCCAGTTAGCAGAGGCAAAGCAATGTCCAAAGTATGTCAAGTCACCGGAAAAAAACCGATGACAGGAAACAACGTTTCCCACGCCAAAAACAGAACCCGCCGCCGGTTTGAGCCGAACCTGCATTCTCATCGTTTCTGGCTTGAGGCCGAGAAGCGCTTTGTCAAACTGCGTGTATCTTCCAAAGGCATGCGGATTATCGACAAAGTCGGTATCGAGCAAGTGCTGGCAGACATCCGCCAGCGCGGCGATAAGGTTTAAGGAGAGCTATCATGGCTAAGTCAAATCGCGACAAGATCAAACTGGTTTCCAGTGCTGGTACTGGTCACTACTACACCACTACCAAAAACAAGCGCACTCAACCGGAGAAGCTGGAATTCAGCAAGTATGATCCGGTTGTCCGCAAGCACGTGCCTTACAAAGAAGCGAAAATTAAATAAGCTTGTTTTCGGTACGGTAAAAAAACCCCGGCTCTGGTCGGGGTTTTTTGTGCTCTTCAATAAGCAAAGCCGCTTTTGGTTGATCAGGGTGCTGTGCTGAGGGCGATGTCCTGTACCCCGGCCTCTCGAGCCTGGTCGGAAATCAGTACAAATGTCGCGGTTTTTGATCGTGGATGAGCCTCAATAATGATGCGAGTCTGCGGGCTTTCGGCGTGGGCTCTCTCCACGTTGGCGCGCACTGAGCGCACATCAATGCGCCGTCCTTCCATCCAGACGCTGTTGTTCTCCGCAATGCGAAATACCAGGGTTCTGGTCTGCTGCTCTTGAGGCGGCGGCTGATCGGTAATCGGCGGACGATTGATGTCTATGCCGCTTTCCTGAACAAAGGTGGCTGTGACCACAAAAAAAATCAGTAGGATGAACACCACATCCAGCATCGGTGTCATATCAATTTCCGCCGGTTCCTCGGCAATTTTTCGTCGGCCCAGCGCCATTGATGCTACCTGTGTAGGTGAGTGATTCGGTGTGCCCTTTTGCTAAGGGTGCATTAGTATGCCAGAGAATTTTTGCAGCCACCTATTGGCGGGAGTGAATGATGCCGGAATTGCCGGAAGTGGTGGTGACCCTCAGGGGGGTGAGCCCGCATATCGTTGGCAAACAGGTTTCCTCGGTAGTGGTGCGCAATGGAAGGTTGCGCTGGCCGGTGCCAGCTGAGCTGTCGTCCCTGCTTGTCGGGCAGACATTGCTGGATGGTCGCCAGCGGGGTAAGTATCTGCTGTTTCGATTCCCGGCGGGACACTTAATGATTCACTTGGGGATGTCAGGCAACCTGCGAATTGTCAGTGCCGACAGCGCTGTGGGGAAACACGATCATGTGGATATCCTGTTTGGCGACGGCACCGTGTTGCGCTATACCGATCCGCGTCGTTTTGGCACCATCCAGTGGCTGGTGGGGCCACCTGAACAGCATCCACTGTTATCCAGCCTGGGGCCGGAACCCTTCGGAGATGCCTTTAGCGGTGAATACCTGCATCAGGTTTCACGGGGCAGAAAAGTACCCATCAAGCAATTTTTAATGGAGAACAAGGTGGTGGTCGGTGTTGGTAACATCTACGCCAATGAAACGTTATTTCGCTGTGGCATTCGTCCGACGCAGGCTGCAGGTAAAGTCTCTCGAGCACGCTTTGATGCGTTGGCCTTAGAGGTGCGCCAGGTGCTGGCCAGTGCCATTGAGCAGGGGGGTACGACATTGCGGGATTTTGTCGGGGGTGATGGCAAGCCGGGTTATTTCAAGCAGCAGCTATATGTCTATGGCCGGGGCGGGGAGGCTTGTCTGCAATGTGGGTCGGTGCTGAGGGAAATTCGGCAGGGACAGCGCTCGACCGTATTCTGTCCGCAGTGCCAGCGATGATGGGGTGGGCAATCAGGACTTGGAAAACTTGCGGCTGAGGGCTTTTTTCACTGAGGGGTGCACAAAAGCGTTGATATCGCCGCCCAGAGAGGCTATTTCCTTGACCAGAGAGGATGAGATATAGGAGAGTTTTTCCGACGGCGTCAGAAAAATACTTTCTATGTCCGGGGCCAGAGCGCGGTTCATGTTGGCCAACTGGAATTCGTACTCAAAGTCGGAGACAGCACGCAGTCCACGCAGGATGGCATCGCCGCGGCAGTCCTTGACGAAGTTGACCAGCAGATAGTCAAAACCGCGAACCTCGACATTCTTCAGGTGAGAAAGCGCCTCTTTGGCGAGTTCAATCCGTTCTTCCAGTTCAAAAGTGGGGCGTTTCCTCTCGCTACTGGCGATGGCAACGATAACGTGATGGAACAAATTGCTGGCACGTTCAACCAGATCAATGTGACCATTGGTAATGGGGTCAAAAGTGCCGGGATAAACAATTGTTTTCACGATGGTTCTTCGCAGTGGAGGCGGGCAGGCATGGTAAACGTTTTACTCGATATTCTCAAACAAGCGGTACAGTCGATAGCAGACATGACCGGCAGTTTTTTCTTTTATGAGTGATATGTGAATCGGTGTAACAGGTGGTGATTGTGACCGATCAGCCTCGGTATAAATGTGAGCGCCAGACGCCAGTAAACCCGGCCGTTGCAGCAATGTCAGACAGGGTTGTAACAAGTTGGCATCAAAAGGTGGGTCCAGGAACACTATGTCGTAGGGCTGCGCAGGCTGGATTTTTTCCAGCCAACTGATGGCATCGGTCTGGATCAGCTGGGCATCGTTGGTGCCTAACAGTGCACAATTCTCTTGCAGTGATGCCAGTGCCTTGGGGTGGCGCTCAATAAGCGTGACGCTGGCGGCACCCCGCGATAACGCTTCCAGGCCCAGCGCTCCGGAGCCGGCAAACAAGTCGAGGCAGCGCGCACCGGAAATAGAAGGCGCCAGCCAGTTAAACAGGGTCTCGCGAATACGATCACCGGTGGGGCGCAGGCCCTCCACCTCGCAGAAACGCAATTTGCGCCCGCGCCACTGGCCACCGATAATACGCAGCTGTCCCGACGCCCCCCGTCCGGAGGGTGATGATGTTGAACGTTGGTGGTGTTTCAAAGCTGGACTCACTCTTTAAAGTGATAGCATACACTGCCCCATGACCACTGAGAAAATCGATGTCGGATTCTGATTCAAACAACCCTGAAAATAATCTCCCAGGTCAGGAAAAACGCTCCTTCCTGCAGCGTTTTCGCCGTGATAAGGCGGACACACCACAAACGGTGCCTGCGGACGCTTCCGCAGTTGTAGAAACGGGTGAAGATCAGGCGTTGCCAAAGGCGCGCTTGCGTGATCGTTTTCGTCAGGCGCTGTCGAAAACCAGTCGCAGTCTTGGCAATCTTTTCCTGGGCGACCGGGAAATTGATGACGAGCTATTGGAAGAGCTGGAAACACTGTTGCTGATGGCAGACGTGGGCATTGAAACCACGGTAGAAATTATTCAGGACATGGCTGAGCGAGTGCAGCGCCGTGAGTTGTCCCATAGTCGTGCGTTGTTGGTGGCCTTAGAAAATGCCATGGAGCTAAAGCTCAAGGCCTGCGAAAAGCCATTGCTGATTGACAGCCAGCACCGTCCTTACGTGATCCTGGTGGTAGGCGTAAACGGGGTGGGTAAGACGACGACCATTGGCAAGTTGGCGCGGCGTTTTCAGAGTCAGGGCAAGTCGGTAATGCTGGCAGCAGGGGATACTTTTCGTGCCGCTGCAGTGGAGCAGCTCCAGGCCTGGGGTGAACGCAACCGCGTGCCGGTGATTGCCCAGCACACTGGTGCAGACAGTGCTTCGGTTATTTTTGATGGCATCCAGTCTGCCCAATCACGCAACGTGGATATTCTCATCGCCGACACCGCCGGTCGATTGCATACCAAAAGCAACTTGATGGAAGAGCTGAAAAAGGTCAAGCGGGTCATGGCCAAATTAGATGAAACCGCCCCCCATGAGGTGTTGCTGGTGCTGGATGCCGGGACCGGGCAGAATGCCCTGAACCAGATGCAGCAGTTTCAGGAAGCGGTCGATGTCACGGGCGTGGCGTTGACCAAACTGGACGGCACTGCAAAAGGCGGCATTATCTTCTCCCTGTGCAAGCGTTTTGGCGTACCGGTACGCTTTGTAGGCTTGGGTGAAGGTATTGATGATTTGCAACCCTTTGATGCCAGAGAATACGTACACGCCCTCCTTAACCGCAACGATTGAGGCGACAAACCAACTGTATGATCCGCTTTGACAACGTCAGCAAGCGTTATGCCACTGGCCAGGAGGCCCTCAACGGTCTCAGTCTGCATCTTGGTGCAGGTGAAATGGCTTTTCTTACCGGGCATTCTGGTGCGGGCAAAAGTACCTTGCTCAAGCTGATCATGCTGATGGAGCGCCCGACCCATGGACAGTTGCTGATTAATGGCAAAAATCTGGCAAGGCTTCACCATAGCCAGATCCCCTATTACCGCCGCCGTGTCGGGGTGGTGTTTCAGAACCATCAGCTGCTGTTTGATCGCAATGTCTTTGACAACGTCGCGTTGCCTCTGCAGGTCTCGGGCTACCAGCCTCGCGAGGTGGGCCGCAGAGTGCGGGCAGCGCTGGATAAAGTCGGTTTGCTGGATAAAGAAAAACAGAACCCCATTGCCCTGTCGGGGGGAGAACAACAGCGGGTCGGCATTGCCCGTGCAGTAGTGCACAAGCCACGCATCCTGTTGGCGGATGAGCCCACAGGCAACCTGGATCCGGAGCTGTCTGGTGAAATCATGAAACTGTTTCGGCAGTTTGGTGAGCTGGGGGTCACGGTTCTGGTGGCGACCCACGATGTGGATTTGATCTCGAGTATGGGGCAGCGGCTACTGCATTTGCAGCAGGGGAAGCTGGTGAGCGATGAGAGGTCCGGCCATGTCGCTTAGCAACCGTTTGAGGGGTGAGCGCCAACACCAACCCGGCCCAGGAAGAGATGCCCGGCGCGGAGCCAGTGAGGGACGTGCGTGCTGGTCAGACAAATTGAAAAGCTATGTGGATCACCACCGGACAGTGTTTGTCGGTACGGGACGGCGCCTGCTGGCGGAGCCGGCGCAGACGCTGATGACTGCCTTGGTGGTCGCCATCGCCTTGGGCCTGCCGGCAGCACTTTATGTGGGCGTGGTGAATCTGCAACAGCTAGGTGGAAGGGTGGAGAGCTCTGCGCAGATGACGGTGTTCCTGAAAAAAACCGTGAGCGCTGCAGAGATTGATGGTCTGCAAAAGCGTTTGCAGAAGGACCCCGATATCCAGTCCGTAAACTATATTTCCAGTGAGCAAGCGCTAAAAGAATTTCAGTTGTTGTCTGGATTCGGAAATGTTCTGGAAATGCTGGATGACAATCCTTTGCCTGCTGTATTGCTGGTGCAGCCCGATCCCCGTTTTCGCGCTGATCTGGTCGGCAGCGAGGCATTAGTGGCGCGCATTGCCGCATTGACGACAGTGGACGATGTGCGCCTGGATATGAAGTGGATGCGTCGGCTGCAAGGTATTCTCGAGATCGGCGAGCGTCTGGTGTTTTCCCTGGGTTTGGCGTTGTCTCTCGGTGTGTTGTTGATCATTGGCAACACCATTCGTCTGGCCATTGAAAGTCGCCGCGACGAGATCGTTGTGGTGAAACTGGTCGGTGGGACCGACAGTTATGTGAGGCGGCCATTGCTCTATACGGGTTTATGGTACGGACTGCTGGGTGGACTGCTCGCCTGGGTGCTGGTGTTGCTGGCGATGCTATGGGTTGCCGGGCCCGTGGCGAAATTGGCGGTGCTTTACCAGACGTCGTTCCAGCTGGCTGGGCTTGGCATCAGTGGATTATTGGGGCTGCTGCTCAGTGGCACATTGTTGGGTTTGGTTGGGGCTTGGCTGGCAGTGGCGCGCCATCTCGCCAGCATTGAACCAAAGTAGTATTTGTTGATCTGAATCAACCGGTTATCGCAACTTTTTTGGGATATGAAAATCTAAGGACAAACTGCTACACTACTGCCCCTTATTCGTTTGAGGTCGATATGAAGAAAACCTTACAGACTGTTGAATGGATGGCACCAGGTGCCAACCTCACTGCCTATATGCAGGGGGCGAATGCCATTGCAGTTTTGTCTGCCGAGGAGGAGCGCTCTCTGGCAGAGGATCTCTATTATCGTGAAGACCTGGAAGCGGCTCGCCGCCTGGTTCTCTCCCACCTGCGTTTTGTGATTCACATTGCTCGCTCCTACAACGGCTATGGACTGCCCCTGGGTGATCTCATTCAGGAAGGCAACGTTGGCCTGATGAAGGCAGTGAAACGTTTTAATCCGGAAAAGGGTGTTCGGCTGGTTTCCTTTGCGGTGCATTGGATCAAGGCTGAAATCCACGAATATGTCCTGCGTAACTGGCGCATCGTCAAAGTGGCTACAACCAAATCTCAGCGCAAACTGTTTTTTAATCTGCGCACGGCCAAGAAGAAACTGGCGTGGCTGACTAACGACGAGGCCGCGGCCATTGCTGAGGATCTCGGCGTGGAAGTGGCGCAGGTGTTTGAAATGGAGCAGCGACTGTCGGCGCGAGATGCCACCTTCGATGCCCCTGAAGACAGCGATGATGACGTTGGCTACCAAGCGCCAGCACTGTATCTTGAGGACAAGTCTGCCGATCCCGCCAGACAACTGGAGCTGGCCGACAGTGAGCAAGACAGTTTCTCGCGTATGGCTGATGCGCTGGAGGAGCTGGATGAACGCAGCCGCGATATTATCCAAAGTCGTTGGTTGGCAGAGAATAAGGCCACCCTCCACGACTTGGCTGATCGCTACGCTGTTTCCGCTGAGCGCATCCGTCAGTTGGAGCAGAATGCCATGAAGAAAGTGCGGGCCATAATGGAGGCCTGACAGGCACTGCCAATTAAATTTTTCAGAAAAAGCCGCGATTGCCGCGGCTTTTTTATTGAATGCCCTGCATCGGGAGCTCCATGAAAACAATAGCGATTTTTACCGGTTTGTCGGGTTTCCTGGCGGTGGCATTGGGCGCATTTGGTGCCCATGGATTAAGGGGGACTGTGGACCTGGCCTTACTCGATGCTTGGCAAACGGCGGTTCAGTATCAAATGTTTCATGCTTTGGTGTTACTGGTGATTGTGTTGGCAGGCAGTCGGCAATCGCTGCCCCTGTTAACGCGGGCAGCACAGCTCATGATGGCGGGTACAGTGTTATTTTCCGGCAGCCTTTATGTCTTGGTGCTGAGCGGTATCAAGGCGTTGGGCATGGTGACCCCTATTGGCGGCGTGCTGTTTATGTTGGGTTGGCTGGTATTGTCCTTTGCGCTGGTGCAATGGGTGGCCAGAACCAGAGAGGAAGCTTAGCCTTGGAAATCAAACCGGAATTTAAAAAGAAGTCTATCCGAAGTTATGTGGTGCGTGCCGGGCGTATGACAGAAGGTCAGCGCACGGCGTTTGATAAATACTGGCCGATCTATGGCTTGAGCTTACAGGACGGACCGCTGGACGCAGACAAGGCGTTTGGGCGCTCAGCACCACGGGTGTTGGAAATTGGTTTTGGCATGGGCGACTCCTTGCTGAAGATGCTGCAGCATGAACCGGAAAAGGATTTCATCGGTATTGAGGTTCATCCCCCGGGAGTGGGACGACTGATTAACAATGCGGGCAAGCTGGAGCTAACCAATCTGCGGGTTTATCTGGCAGATGCCATTGATGTGCTGGACGATTGTATTACCGTGGAGAGTCTTGATCGGGTACAGATTTACTTTCCTGACCCATGGCATAAGAAAAAGCATAACAAGCGCCGCCTGATACAAGCCGATTTTGTCGACAAGTTGCGTTGCCACATCAAGCCGGGCGGGGTGATACATCTGGCCACTGATTGGCAGCCCTACGCAGAACACATGTTAGAAGTGATGGAAGCCGTAGATGGTTTTGAAAACATCGCGGGTGAGGGCAACTACTCGCCCAGACCAGACTACCGTCCGGTCACCAAGTTTGAACAGCGCGGGGAACGACTTGGCCACGGCGTATGGGATTTGTTGTACCGTAAAATAGACTTTGCTGATGGTTGACAGCTAGTTGACCACCAGTAAGTCACCGCTGTAGCGATCCAGCAATTGCTCCGCGGTGCAGCCCACCAGAGTGCTGGCGAGACTCTTTTCCTTATTGTTGCCCACTACAAGTACAGAGGCCGCTAAGCTCTCTGCCCTCTCTGAAATCACCTTGCAGGGCCGACCGATTTGCAGATAGACGCTGGCCGGGTCGATAGCAAAACGCTGGGCGATTTCCTCCTGGACCGCGTTCAGATTTTCCAGATATTCAAATCCCAGGTGGGCGGCTATGGCCACCTGTTCGTCGAGTGCGCAAACCAGATTCAGCTCACTGCCTAGATCCTCCGCCAGATTGCTGGCGGTGGCCATCACATTGTGATTTAGCGCAGTGTGCAAATCATCATCCCGAGTTGGATCGATAGCTGCTAACACCGGTTTCGCTGGCTTCGGAATAACATCCTCTCCTACCAGGTAGAGCGGGCAGGGCGTATGCTGTAACCAGCGCCCGGGGCTTTCCAGGCCGCTGCGCTCCATAAAAATCATGCAGGCGCCATGGTGCTCGGCACTGTGGCAAGCGGCTAACAGGCTATCCTCATTCCAGAAGAATTCATGCTGAATTTCCAGTTTGTCGGAGAGACCTGCTGTTTGGTCTTGCAGCCAGGCATCCAGTCGCTGGCCTGCCTCGTATTTTGCTGCGTGACGAGAATGGGTGTGAAGCAGAGCTTGTTCGTCGAGATAGTAACAGGCAAAGGCGATCAGGCTTGCGCCGCTGTGCCTCGCCAACGCTGCCGCACGGGACAGCGCGACCTGCTGCAGTAGGT
>JBFICU010000016.1:0-13275 GCA_041581855.1 Porticoccus sp.
CAGGGTTTTCGCTGTCAATGGCGGGATGTGGGCCCGCCAGTAGTAATCTTCCCTGGATTTTGAGTGCCTCCAGCCTTGCGAGGTGCGCCGGTCGGGCTGTGAGGCGTTTCGCCAGGCTATTTTCCGTATCCTCACTGATAATGGCGTACCACATGGATTAGTCTCCGTGCTTTTCGTGGTGGTGAATAACGTCTTCAAGCGACAAGCCTGTCAACCTGGTGATGCCCCGGAATAGGTAAAACAATGCTCCCATCAACACTATCATCGCTGGCAGGGCGATTACGGGAAAACTCAAGGCCGTCATTTTGCCCAATTGCTCATTAAACTCAACCGTTCCCGGCTGACTGGTAATTAACAGAGTGGCCAGCAGGTAGTTGAGCAGGGAAGAAAGGAAAAAGGAACCTGCCACCAGCCATGACGCATTGGCCAATAGCTTTTCAAAGAGTCTGCTTTGGCCATTTTGTTCCAGTGCGGCAGCAATTTTGTCGGTCTGCAGGATTTTGTCATTGTAGAGAAATGTTTTCACCAGAGGATATGGCGTCTTCAATGAAACCAGTGTTGCCAATCCAAAAATGGCGGGCACCATAGCTTCTTTGATGGCGATATAAGTCGGATCCAGTTCCAATAAGCTAATGCCCCCGGTAAGCACTACGCTCAGCACGCCTAAGGCTGAGAAAAAATTGATTTTTCTGGTGGCGATAAAATCTTTCAGCCCGTAGATGATTGGAAAAGCCAGCGCCACAACGATGGCCAAGCGGGTGCCCAAGTATGCATCTGTGCTCAGCTTCGTCAGTATGAGTGTTGGCAAAATGATATTGAAAGCTAAGTTAAGGAGCAGGTTTTCGCTTTTCCCCTGAACTTTGGCGGTGTTTTTAGCAGGTGCTTGTTGGGACATCAGATTACAGTTTGTCGGGCAGAGAAAGGCGTCGATTGTAAGGGATACCGTCAGTGGAATCGAGGTTTGTAAGGATTCTTCCCGAACCAATTCTCATAGGGATTACGGTTTCCTCTTTGATTCTTCTCATGGTTGAATTTTGTGCAAAAATAAGGCAATAATGCGGAAAGTGCTATAAAGAATTTAAGAAAGATCCATATTCTATTGATTTTATAAGGAAAATTGATTATGGGAGCTCTCGGAATGAGCAAGCAGAAAGAGAGTCTACCGTTGCAGGAGGAAGTTGAGTTTGGGGATCTGTTGATTTCCTACTTAGAGCAACTCGGTGTCGAATATGTGTTCGGTGTGCCCGGCGGGGCCATTGAGCCGTTCTACAGTGCCTTGGCTCGTAGCGAGCGCAGGGGCGGCCCACGAGCCGTCATTGCCAGGCATGAAACCGGGGCAGCATTTATGGCGGATGGGTATGCGCGCAATACCGGCAAGCTCGGTGTGTGCTGTGCAACAACCGGCCCTGGCGCCACCAACCTGATTACCGGGGTGGCTTCCGCCTATGAAAATAATATCCCCATGCTGGTGATTACCGCTCAGACAGCGCTTTCAACGTTTGGAAGGGGGGCGTTTCAGGAGTCTTCTTGTACCGGGACCAATACTGTCGGCTTATTTGAGTACTGCACCCGCTATAACACACTGGTGTCCCATGCCGGGCAATTTGAGGCAAAACTGGTTTCGGCCATTATGACAGCCTTTCAGTCTCCCGGAGGCCCCGTGCACCTGAGTGTGCCGCTGGATATCATGCGGGATCGTGCGCTGTCTCCAAAACCTAATTACGATCTGTTGAATTTACTACACAAACCTTCCCTTGTGGATGACGTGGCCGTTGACCAGTTCTATGCGGAATTGGTGAATGCTAAAAGACCCGTTTTTTTGATTGGTGATGAAGCCAGTGAGGCAATTGGCAGTATCCTGACCTTGGCGGTGGACTTGGATGCACGTATCTTGGTAACGCCCCATGGAAAAGGTTTGGTAAGTCCGTATCATCCACTCTTTCGCGGTGTGATTGGCTTCGCCGGTCATCAGAGTGCACGGGATGTACTTTGTGATACCGATGTAGATTTGGTGGTGGCCATTGGTGCCACGTTGGGTGAGTGGGCGAGTGATGGCTGGGACACTGAATCCCTGTTAACTACTCGCATGATCCATGTTGAATCTGTCGAAGAGAACTTTACCCGTACGCCTATGGCGAAATTGCATGTCCGGGGTCGACTGTCGAGCATTTTTGAACGACTAGTCGATCGGTTTGAAGGAGATCAGCTCACTAAAATTCATGCCGTCACTAGTCGATCTCAGCAGGCAGAAGAGGATGTGTCTGCGGTGGAGAAGACCTTGCATTTCAAAATGGAAGATGTTGACGGTTATTGTTCCGACGCGACACCCATAAAGCCGCAGCGGTTGATGCGCGAATTGCCCAGGATCTTCCCCCCTCATACCCGTTACCTGGCCGACTCTGGTGGTAGTTTCACCTGGGCCACCCATTATCTTCATCCTTATGATCGGCGTATTGCTGGGAAACGTAATGGCAGAGGTGGTCTGTTCCGCGCGTCATTGGAGTTTGCTTCCATGGGTTGGGCCATTGGTAGTGCAGTAGGAACGGCTTTGGCTGAGAAGGGCTGTCCGGTGGTTTGCATCACGGGTGATGGCAGCATGCTGATGAGCGGGCAGGAAATCACCGTGGCAATCCAGGAAAAGCTGCCTGTGGTGTTTGTCATTCTCAATGACAGTTGTTATGGCATGGTGCGTCATGGTCAGCAATTGACCGGCGCTGAGCCTATTGGTTTTGAACTACCCGTCATTGATTTTGCGACCTTTGCACGGTCCATGGGTGCGGACAGTCATATAATCGAGTCGCCAGAAGATCTTCTGGCACTGGATGTCGATGCGATTTGTCGCAGGGAAGGGCCAACGTTACTCGATGTCAGAATTGATCCAGACGAGGTCCCGCCCATGGGAATGCGGGCGAAGGCCTTAAAGCAGATGGTATGACCGAAAAAAAACTCGAAAAAATTACCACAAGGATATGGAACGAAACAGCGGAGGAGGACAACCCCTTCGCTGCTTCTGCTTGCTATTGTGCCGGCTATGACGTGTATGGCGACTTGCTTGGTAAAGCAAGCTATATCGAATATCTGTATCTCTTGTTCAAGCTGGAGCGCCCCTCTGCTTGCCAGGCGAAATTACTCGAAGGTTTGGCCATTGCTCTGGCCAACCCCGGCCCCAGGGATCATAGCGTACGCGCAGCCATGTGCGCCGGTGTCGGAGGTTCGACACATGCATCCGCACTGATTGCAGCCATATCCGTGGGTGCGGGCAATCTGGGCGGGGGGCGTGAAGTCTTCACGGCCGTTCAGTATTGGCAACAGTGTGGTCTGGATCTGGATGCTTGGAGCGCCATCATCAAAGAGCCTCCGGTAGAAGAGCGGGCCGATGTCTGGACACCCATGGAGCACCCACCCGGGTTTGATCCGAATGGTGTCTCTTGTCCTGCTCCCGTTAGGCAGACTCTCGCCTATCTTGCTGAAATAAGCGGTGCTGAAAACCTGGTCTGGTTGCAGCAGAACCGCTCAAAATTGGAAAAAATTGCAGGATTACCCTTGGCGATGTCCGGGGTAGCTGCCGCAGCCATGGTGGCTTTAGAGCTATCTCCAGAACAATCTGAAATTCTTCATCTGTTATTGCGCCTGCCCGGCGCTGCAGTACATTCCCTTGAGCAGGAAAAGTTGGGGTGGCGGAAATATCCCTTTTTTGGGGATGGTTTGAAATTGTTGAATGATCCAGATCCGGTTCGGAAAGAAGTTGATGGAGTAGAATCGTGAACGGTCCTGAGATGCTTGAGTCTTTTGAAGGTAATTGGGAGACTTCTATCGGCGCTTGGATGCCAGCAGAGGGAAAAGTGTATCTGCGGGGTAAAGAGGTTCTAACTGAATTAAAAGATTATCGTTGGCACCGATACCTTCTATATGGTGTGACGGGTAGAGATTCAGAAAGGATTGCTCGTTTATTTGAGGGTATCTGGCTTATTAGTTGTAGTTTTCCTGACCCACGACTGTGGAATAATCAGGTGGCGGCTTTGTGTGGAACCACAAGGGCGACTGGGGTGCTTGCTTCAGCTGGAGCCTTAGCAGTAACAGAGGCGACGATATATGGGTTAAAGCCTATAAAAGGGGTTATGGATTTCTTGTATCGAACTGAAAAAAAGCTCAAAAAAGGAATACCGTTAGAAAAAATCATAATAGAAGAGTTGAAGAAATATAGAAGTATTTATGGTTATGGTCGACCACTTCGAGCTCAGGACGAGCGGGTAACTCCTCTCATGGAATTTGCAAGGAAACTGGGTGCTGGTAAAGGATATTATACAGATTTGGCTTTCCAGGTTGATGAATACTTAAGTTTATCTAAGTACGGTTACAGTATAAATATTTCTGGAGTTGCTGCAGCGTTGATGGCAGATGAGGGCTTCAATGCTGATGAGCATTATCATTTGGCCACACTAGCGTTCACAGCTGGTGTTATTCCTTGTTATATCGACGCGAAAGAGAAACCGCAGGGGGCTTTCTTTCCTATGCGAATTTCTTCTGTGAATTATTGCGGTAATGAGGGTACTAAAAAATGGGGGGATTTAGCATGAATAAGGTGGTCATTGGTTCGATTATATTTTCTTTGACGCACATTTGTTTGGGCGATGATTCCACAGACATGGATTTAATGTCTCTATATGGTGGAGAAGAATTTATTAGTATTGCTACTGGTATTACTCAGCCGATAGCAAAGGCGCCTGCTGTTGCTTCTGTAATTACTGCAGAAGAAATAAGACGGATTGGAGCACGAGATATAGACGATGTTTTAGAGACAATACCAGGGTTACACGTTGCTCGTGATTCCCAGGGGCATAATCCTATCTATACGTTTAGAGGGATATATGCAAACTTCAACCCCCAAGTTCTTGTGCTAATTAATGGGATTCCTATAACGAATCTTTTTAGAGGCGATAGAAATGTCGTTTGGGGGGGGATGCCTGTTAATTCTATTTCTAAAATAGAAGTTATACGTGGTCCTGGTTCTGCACTTTACGGTGCAGACGCTTTTGCCGGAGTTATCAATATTGTTACCGAAGATGCTGATGGTAGTGAGAAGTTTGAGGCCGGAGCACGCTATGGGACTTATAATACTAAAGAATATTGGGCCAGTAAAAAAGGGCTAATCGGTAATGTCGCATTTTATGCAAGTTTAGAGGGGCAAAAAACAGATGGCTTTAATGAGAAAATAGGATCAGATGCCCAATCAGTATTGGATCAATACACATTTACGAATGCTTCCTTGGCCCCTGGCTCAGTTAATATGCAACGAGAGAACTACGATGGCCGCCTAGAGTTCGCCTATAAAGGCTTCATTTGGAGAGCAGGAATTCAGTCTAGAAATAATGCTGGGGATGGCGCTGGAGTGGCGGAAGCATTGTCAGTCGATAATAGATTATCCAGTCAGAGAGTGAATACCGATCTCGCATATGAGAACAAAAATGTCACAGAAAACCTTTCGTTAAAGGTGCAGGCTAGTTATCTTCAAACCACGCAAGAGGTTGATGGTGATTTGATTCTTTATCCTGCAGGTTCAACAGGCCCTTTTTTTGCGATGCCTTATTTCCCATCGGTTTATCCCGACGGAGTGATTGGCAGTCCGGAAATTTACGAGAGGCATTCTCGATTTAATGTATCAAGTTTCTACTCGGGTCTTGATAAGCATGAAATTGGGTTTGGTGCTGGATACTACTATGGCGACCTTTATAAAGTAAAAGAATCTAAGAACTATGGCATTAATCCTGAAACGTTTGGGTTGCTACTCCCCGGTGACCCCGTTGTCGATGTTAGCGACACTCCGTTTGTGTTTATGACCGAAGATGAACGTGAAAATAACTACGTCTTTCTTCAGGATGTTTGGCATTTTTCCAACGACTGGGAGTTGACCGCCGGCCTTCGCTATGACCACTATTCTGACTTTGGCGATACAGTTAACCCACGATTGGCCCTTGTCTGGTCAACTACGAGAAACCTGACTACCAAGTTGCTGTATGGTGAAGCATTTAGGGCTCCCTCCTTTACTCAAACTCGCGCAATAAACAATCCCGTATTTCAGGGTAATGTAAACCTAGATCCTGAAGAGCTGAAAAGCTATGAGTTAGCATTTGATTATAGGGCTGGTTATAACCTCTCGTTCAATTTGAATGCTTTTTACTATGAGTGGAAGGACATTATCCAGTATGTATCTGCTCCTGGGGGAAGCCAGGCTCAGAATGCTGGCAAGCAGACGGGTCATGGTTTGGAATTTGAGACGCGCTGGCAACCCATTCCTGATCTAGAACTGATTGGTAATCTTGCCTGGCAAAAATCAGAGGATAAAAATACGAATTCGGATGCTGGTAATGCGCCAGAAAAACAAGTCTACGTTCAGGCTGATTGGCAGTTTATGCCCAATTGGCATATGAATGTGCAGACTAATTGGGTGATGGATCGTAACCGGGTAAATGGAGATGCTCGTTCTGACATAGATGACTATGCCATTGTCGATTTGACCTTACGACGGAAATCGATCTGGGAAAACGTGGATGTTGCCCTGATTGTCAAGAATCTCTTCGATAAAGATGCAAGAGAGCCTAGTCAGAATTCAGATCTGGGCCCGCTCATTTATGATGATTTGCCTCTAGCTGGGCAGAGCGTTATGGCTGAAATTCGATACCAATATTAGGGATTGCTGTAATTAAGCTGTTCAGCGGGATACAAGGATGAAAACACGTTTTTCAGGTAGCAAAATTCATTGGGGTAGCATGTCCTCACGGTTACTACTGCCATTTATTATCGTCATGTTTTCGGGACTCAGTAGTGAAAGCGTGAGTGCCGAACTGATGGTGTTATATCCAGACGTTAAGGGGCCCTTCTCAAAGGTGTTTGAGGATATTTCCATGGGAGCAAAGGAGAGGTTCAACGGCAACACCACCCTTTTAGCGCTGGACGAAAAGGATAACGCTCTGACTCCGCTTGACGCCAAAAAACCGGACGTTGTGTTGGTTCTTGGTAAGCGAAGCCTCGATATTTTGAACGCAGCAGATAATCACGTTCCCCTGGTGCTAGGTGCAGTCAACGATAGCCATTTTGCCTATCCTGGCATCCTTATGATTCCAGATCCGGAGGTGGTCCTAGATCGATTACTGATGTTGGCGCCCAGAGTGAAGCGCGTGCACGTTGTCCAGAAAAACAAGGGAGAAGATATTCAGATAAAGGGCGCTAGCGAGTACCTGGCAAAACGTGGTGTGCAATTGATCATTGATCATGCTGTCGATATCAGGGATGCGGCCTCTCTCTATGCGAGGATACTTGATAATGCAAATTCAAGTGATGCGGTATGGATCCTCCAGGATGGATCCTATGTAAACAGTGCGATTTTTTCTCTTTTACTTGATGTGGCCTGGAGCAAAAATCTGGTGGTTTTCTCTTCTAACCCCATACACGTGAAACACGGCGCACTGTTTGCGGTGTATCCTGATAATAAGAAAATGGGTGCTAGCTTGGGTGAAATCGCCAATCAGGTTGTAAGAAAAGAAGCTGAATCGAGCATGAGGCCGCTTCGTGATGTCCTTGTTGCCGTCAATGAACGTACCGGAAATCACTTGGGCATTTCTCTTTCAAATGATGTGAGAGGAAAAGTTGATCTTATCCTGCCAGCCAGGTAAGGCTCGATAATGGCTCGATCTTCGAAGAAATATGCTAGCAGCATGAAATTCAGGCATCAATTGAGCCTGATTTTTGTCGTGGGTATATTGTTCATGGCACTTATTACGTCTATTGCCGTCAGCAATATTTCAAGCCAGATTTTCCGCGATCGCCAAATTGAACAGGGCCTTCAGGTAGCCGATTCACTTGCCAAGCAGGGAGAGCTGGCTCTGCTTTATCAGAGCAAGGAAAGTGCCAAAGAGCTGGTTGATAATGCCTTGAACTTTCCCGGCGTTAAATCGGTGACTGTGCTCACTGAAACCGGGACAGTTTTATTTAGTAGCAGCGATGCCGCCATAAAGTTAAAGGACAGGCCCCAGCATGTCGCGCTGGTTCAGGAAGATAATAAAAGTTGGTTGTTCAGCGCACCGGTTACTGCGGGTGATTCTCAGGACAATATCTGGAATGAGTTTGATGCTACCCAAATCAAGAACGAAGAATTACTAGGCTACATCTATCTGGAGGTTGGCAAGGACACCGCTATCCTCATGGAGCAGAGTATCCTGCGCAGTAACCTGCTTATCTCACTTGTGGTTGCGATTATCCTGTTGCTGATGCTGTTAGGGATATCGCGCCGGCTGACTAACCCTCTCGAGAAGTTGGCCGCGACCATGAAGCGAGCCGAGGAGGGCGACTCGATTATTCGTGCTGATCTGGGCGGCCCGGCAGATATCGCGGATATGCAGCACGCGTTTAACTCAATGATGGGCGCGCTGGAAAGTCGGCAGCAGGAACTGATGAGAGCCATGTCTGCGGCACTTGAATCGGCCCGGATAAAAGGGGAGTTTGCGGCTAACGTGACCCACGAGCTCCGCACCCCTATGAATGCCGTACTCGGCATGCTCGATCTGTTGATGACCATGGGCTTGAGTTCAAAACAGCTTGAATACGTTGAGACGGCAAAGACTTCTGGTGAAGGCTTGTTAGAGCTGATCGACGAAATTTTGACTTTTTCCGAGATTGATTCGAATAATCTCAGTATCAAGAAAGAAGACTGCTCTCTCCACGAACTGCTGGATGAGGTGATCGCTCTGCTGGCTAACCAGGCGCTCAAGAAAAAAATCGATATTGGCTACCTGATTGATGAGCGTGTGCCAAGGAGGATCCATGGAGACACCTCGCGTATTAGGCAAGTCATCATTAACCTGGTTGGCAATGCCATCAAGTTTACCGAGATCGGTGAAGTCTCAATTTATGTTACCTGTTGTGACGATCCGACAGTGGAGGCTGAAGGTCAACTTATCCAGGTTGAGGTGAGGGATACGGGGATAGGTATTTCTGAAGAGAACCAGCAGCGCATCTTTGACGCTTTCACACAAGTCGATTCCTCCAGCACCAAAAAATATGAGGGAACGGGTCTGGGCTTGGCCATCAGCAAGCAAATAGTTGAGTTGATGGGTGGCACTATTCATGTGGCCAGTCACACCGGAAAAGGCTGTTCTTTCACCTTCACCATGCCAAGCGGTGTTGAGGCTGACGTGAAGCAGAAATTCCTGCCTCCATCGAATACGGCACTTGCAGGCAAGCAAGCACTATTGATCGATAACAGTTCCATTGTCGGCGCTTATGGTTCGCAGCAACTTAAACATCTGGGCGTCGACTGCGAAGTTATCGATTCCGGTATTAATGCTCTCGAGCACATAAGAGAGTTGTCAAGTAAGGGCCGTCATCTGGATATTTTGCTGATTGATGAGGATATGCCCGGTTTGCGTGCGCCCGATTTTCTTCGGTTGGTTCGTGATGAGAGTTCGATTCGCAATTGTCTTATCGCGGTACTCAATAACCCGTGGGATAAAGATTGCCCGGAAAAAATTGAAGCTGTGTCCTACTTGAGTAAACCGCTCAAGACTGGAGAACTCAAGTCTTGCCTGGAACAGCATCTTTTGGGTGGGGTTTTGGAGGTTAAACGAGACAAAGGCCGCACGATTGAAAAGCTCTATACCCGCCCTCGCCAAGTGTTAGTTGTGGATGACAATCGAGCAAATCAGCAGGTCGCAATCGGGATGCTGGAGCGAATGGGTTGCCAGTGTCAGTTGGCAGAAAACGGCAAGGTAGCCGTTGAGATGGTTGTTCGGCATCGTTTTGACGCAGTACTCATGGATTGTTACATGCCTGTGATGAATGGCTACGATGCTACCAAGCAGATCAGAATGTACGAAAACAACAGAGCAGGTGAGCGCGGACTACCGATCATCGCGATGACGGCTAACAATACGCAAACTGAAGCGGAGCGATGTACCGTGGCGGGGATGGACGATTTCCTGTCCAAGCCCCTTCGAATTGAAGCCTTGAAAAATATGTTACTAAAATGGATCCCGGCTGATCAAGGGGAGTCGACCCCGATAACTGATGGCAATGTGCTGGAGGCGATTGCAGGTGTAGTCACTGAGGATCAGGATGTCTTTGGGGAAAGTTATGATCCATTAGTCGTTCAGGAGCTTAAAAACAGCGTAGGTGAAGTGCTGGTTTCCATGATAGAGGCTTTCTTGGAGGATACCCCTGTCTATTTGCAGTCTCTTCAGCATGCCATTTTGGACGGTGATGTAAAAAAAGTTCGAGAATTGGCTCATACCGTTAAAGGCAGCGCTTCGAATTTTGGTGCACGTCGTGTATCTGAGATTGCCAAGATACTGGAAGAAAAAGGTGCCACAGATGACCTTGAGGGTGCCGACAATCTACACAAACAATTGAAAGAAGCTTATGCCGGTTTGGGCAAGGCCTTGCAGGACTATATTGTCGAGAATGATGATTCCCAGCCCGTAAAAGGCAATCACTACCATATCCTGGTTGTAGATGATGACCGCTCCATGAGGCTGGCACTTAAGAACGTCTTTAAAGCAGAAGAGTATATTATTGAAGAGGCGAGTGATGGTCTGCAGGCCATTGCTTTGTGCCAGCGCAATATGCCTGATCTGGTGCTGATGGACGCAATGATGCCTGAGGTCGATGGATTCGCAGCTTGTGAAAGAATCCGGCAATTGCCCAACGGTGCCGACACCCCAGTCCTGATGGTGACTGCCCTTGAAGATGAAGAATCGATAGTAAAGGCATTTGCTTCGGGTGCCACAGATTACATTCCCAAACCTATACACTTTTCTGTCCTCAAGCAGCGTGTTTCGCGGTTGATTCAGGCTAACAAGGTTGAAAAGCACGTTAAGCAATTGGCCTACCATGACCCCCTCACAGGCCTGCCCAACCGTACGCAACTTATGCAGCAGTTGCGTCTGATGCTCAATCGCGCACAACTGGAAGAAAAGCAGGTGGCGATCCTGTTCCTGGATCTCGACCGGTTCAAGTTGATCAACGATACCCTCGGACATGACGCGGGAGATCTACTCTTGAAAGCGGTTTCTGAGCGGATTCGGCGTTGTGTCAGGAGCCAGGACTTCATCGCCCGGTTAGGAGGAGATGAATTTACGGTGATTCTGGAGGGTGTTACCGAGCTTGAAACAGTGTCTAAAATTGCCGGGAAAATCTGTGACGCCCTCAGCCAGCCTTTTGTGTTCTTGCAGCAAAAAATGTTCGTGACGACCAGTATCGGTATATCGGTATTTCCCCAAGATGGTGAGGACACCAGCGCGCTGATGAAGCACGCGGATTCCGCCATGTTCCGTGCTAAGGAAAAGCGCAATAGTTACTGTTTTTATGTGGAGGGTATGGAAGATGAGATTGCCCGCCGTATGGAAATCGAGCGCGAATTGAGGCATGCCATTGAGGGCAACGAGTTGGTCTTGTACTACCAGCCGAAAATCGACTTGGTCAGTGGTGAAATGATGGGTGCCGAAGCACTGATCCGTTGGCAACATCCCCGGCATGGTTTGATTTCACCAGATATGTTTATCCCGATGGCTGAAGAATCAGGCTTAATTAACCAGATCAGTGAGTGGGTCTTGACTCAGGCCTGTCTACAGCTGAAAAGTTGGGAAAAGGAGGGGCATAACCTCCAAATGGCGGTAAATTTGTCCAGTAAGGACATTCAGCTCGATGACTTCAAAGACAAAATGCAACAGTTGGTGGAGCAACACCAAATTCGGCCAAAAACCCTGGAGTTGGAAATCACCGAAAGTACCCTGATGGAAAATCCTGAGGAATTGGAGGTGGAGCTGAACGCCCTGCGACAAATGGGTTTGACATTAGCCATCGACGACTTTGGTAGTGGTTTTTCATCGCTCAATTATCTGAAACGTCTGCCCGTAGACGTGTTGAAAATTGACAGAATGTTTATTCGTGACCTGGAAAAAGACGAAAATGACAAAGCAATTGTAGGAGGCATCGTCGCGCTCGCCACAAGTATGGGACTCAAAACCGTGGCCGAAGGCGTTGAGAACGAAGAGCAATATCGGATCCTACAAAAGTTCGGATGCAATACGTGTCAGGGCTACTATTTTAGCAAGCCGCTGTCTTCGGCAGATTTCTCGGAAAAATACTTTCGGCAACCCGTTCTCAACTAAATAGCTGCTACTACCTTTTATCTGCGGTTGTAAAATCCCACTCTCTTCCGTTTAAGCTTCTGTGCGATAATATCCGTAGTTTTTTTTACAGTAATTTACCATGAGCCAGTTCTTTTCTATTCATCCCGATAACCCCCAACATCGTTTGATTCTCCAGGCTGCGGAAATCATCAGGGGCGGGGGCGTCATTATTTATCCTACAGATTCGGCCTATGCGATCGGTTGCCATATTGGAGACAAGAAGGCACTGGATAAAATTCGGCTGATCCGCCATCTGGATAAACATCATAATTTTACCCTGGTCTGTCGGGATCTCTCTGAACTGGCGTTATATGCCAGGGTGGATAACCAGATATACAGGACGCTCAAGGCTCACACGCCCGGTTCCTACACCTTTATCCTCGAAGCCACATCGGAAGTCCCGCGCCGTCTGATGCACCCCAAGCGCAAAACGATTGGTCTGCGGGTACCTGCGAATCCCATTGCTTTGGCGTTGCTTGAGGAACTCGGAGAGCCATTGATGAGCGTGACGCTAATCATGCCCGACGATGAGTACCCTCTGACCGATCCATATGATATTCGCGACATGCTTGAGCACAGGGTCGATCTGATCATCGATGGTGGCTACTGTGGACTAGAAGCGACCACTGTTGTTGATCTAACGGGTGATGCCCCGGAAATCATTCGTCAGGGCGTTGGCCAGTTCGAAGATTTCCTGCCCTGATGGAGTCAGCCTAAGCGCTGCTGGCTGTGACGGTGATTCACAGTATAATGCGTCTTTAGTCCAGTAATGGCCGCCGCTTCATGACACCTGACTCCATCCCGCAAGGGGAAGTAATTCAAAGCGATCTCTCTGTCGAAATGACCGCTCATCCCACCCAGGAAGAGATGCCATTTGCCATGGTGATGGGACGACAGATCACTGAGCTGCCGAAAGATTTGTATATTCCTCCGGAGGCATTGGAAGTGTTTCTGGAGGCATTTGAAGGTCCTCTGGATCTGTTGCTCTACATGATTCGCCGTCAAAATCTGGATATTCTTGAAGTTAACGTCGCGGAAATTACCCGCCAGTACATGTCCTATATCGACATGATGAAAGCGATGAAATTGGAGC
>JBFICU010000017.1:0-12999 GCA_041581855.1 Porticoccus sp.
AAACACAGGCCGTACGGCTGTGGACACATTTTTCCGGTCGACTCACTGCCGTGGACAGCGCCGAGATCAAGCCTCAGGTGAGTGGAGAAATCCAGCAGGTGCTGTTCGAGGATGGTCAGCAGGTTGCGCCAAATCAACTCCTGTTTGTCATCGACCCCCGCCCCTATGAAGCGGCAGTACAGCAGGCTGACGCTCAATTAACTTCAGCTCGCTCAAGGGCACTTCTGGCCAAGGACGAGCTGGAACGGGCCAGCAAACTGGTGGAACGGAAACTGGTATCGGAAAGCATCTACGATGCTGCGAATAACGAGTTCCGGATTGCCAACGCCAGTATCATGGAAGCCCAGAGCGCACTGATGAAAGCCAAGCTGGACCTTGAGTACGCCCATATCAAGGCGCCATTCGCTGGCCGGATCAGCCGAGCCGAACTGACCGAGGGCAATATTGTCGAGGCCGGCAGCAGTGCCCCGGTATTGGCCACACTGGTGTCAAACCAGAAGCTCTATGCTGAATTCAACGTGGATGAGCAGACGTATCTCAAATCAGTGCGGCTGCAGAGCAGCAGCGGACAAATGCCAGTGGAGTTGACCCTTGCAGGCGATGACACCGTCTACCGCGGCAAGATTCATGCTTTCGACAACCAACTGGATATTTCCACCGGCACCATTCGCGCCCGGGCAATTTTTGACAATACCGATGGCGTACTCACCCCAGGCATGTACGCCAACGTTCACCTGGGGGCAGTCCAGGAAACAGATGTGCTCCTCTTGCCCACCAAAGCCATCGGCACCAATCAGGATAAGAAATTTGTCTATGTGGTCGATGAAGACGATACCGTCCATTATCGCGAGGTGACCCTCGGCCAATACCACGAGGGGCAGCGGGTAATGCTGAGTGGCCTGCAAGCTGGTGAGCGAGTGGTGGTAAATGGACTTTCACACATTCGACCTGGTATCACCGTCGAACCGGTCATCGCAACCACCAGTGTCGGCACAGAAACCGTCGCACATTAAGTTGGAATGGCCGCCGCGGCCAACCTGAAGGATCACCATGAACGTTTCCCGGTTTTTTGTCGATCGCCCCATCTTCGCAGCCGTGATGTCGCTGCTGGTGCTGATAGCAGGCCTGCTGGCAATGTTCCAATTGCCCATCTCCGAATACCCGGAAGTCTCGCCGCCATCAGTGGTAGTCAATGCTTCCTTCCCGGGGGCAAACCCCAAGGTCATCGCAGACACTGTCGCGCGACCACTGGAAGAGCAACTCAGCGGCGTCGAGAACATGATCTACATGTTCTCCCAGGCCACCTCCGACGGCCGCATGACCCTGACCATCACATTCAAAATCGGCACCGACCCGGACCTCGCCCAACAGATGGTGCAGAACCGTATCTCCCAGGCACTGCCGCGATTGCCGGAAGTCACTCGCCAGCTGGGTGTCACGGTGGTAAAAAGCTCCCCGGACCTGACCATGGTGGTTCACCTGGTATCGCCAGATCAGCGTTACGACGAGCTTTACCTACGCAACTATGCGCTGATGCACGTCAAGGATGAGCTGGCCAAGGTAGAAGGCGTCGGCACCGTACGCCTGTTCGGCTCGGGCGACTATGCCATGCGCATCTGGCTCAATCCGGAGAAGATTGCCGAGCGCAACCTTTCTGCCAATGAAGTCGTGGCCGCCATTCGCGAACAAAATGTACAGGTGGCCGCTGGAGTGATTGGTGGGGCGCCCATGACCAGCCCGGTGGATGTCCAGTTGCCCATCAATGCCCAGGGACGACTGGAAACTCCCGAGGAATTTGGCGAGATCATTATCCGTGCCGGAGAACAGGGCCAGATCACCAGACTGAAGGATGTGGCACGTATTGAGCTGCAAGCGGCAGACTTCAATCTCAACGCCATGCTCGACAACCAGCCCGCCGTAGCAGTGCCGATCTTCCAAGCCCCGGGCGCCAACGCTATCGCCATTTCTGATGACGTGCGTCGCACCATGGAAGAGCTCAAACCCCAATTTCCGGAAGGTGTTGAATACCGGGTAGTCTATGACCCCACGGTGTTCGTCAGGGATTCAATCAAAGCGGTGGTAAAAACCCTGCTGGAAGCACTGGCGCTGGTGGTCATTGTGGTGGTGGTGTTCCTGCAAACCTGGCGCGCCTCCATCATTCCATTACTGGCAGTACCGGTATCCATCATTGGCACCTTTGGTCTGATGTGGCTGTTTGGCTTTTCCATAAACACGCTTTCACTATTCGGGCTGGTGCTGGCCATCGGTATCGTGGTGGATGACGCCATTGTGGTGGTGGAAAACGTAGAACGAAACATTGCCGATGGGCTGGACCCGAAAGAGGCCAGCTACCGAGCCATGCAGGAGGTCAGCGGACCGATTATCGCCATTTCGCTGACACTGATCGCCGTGTTCGTGCCCATCGCCTTTGTCAGCGGCCTGACCGGACAGTTCTATAAACAGTTCGCCCTGACTATTGCTATTTCCACAGTAATTTCGGCCTTCAATTCACTGACCCTCAGTCCTGCCCTGGCCGCCAAGCTTCTCAGAAGTCACGACGCGCCAAAGGACCGCCTCACCCGCGTTATGGATTTCCTGTTCGGTGGATTCTTCCGTCTCTTTAACCGCGGCTTCAAACGCTCCTCCGAGGGTTATTCCTCCTCGGTATCCCGTTTGCTAAGCCACAAGACCGTGGCATTTTTCGTTTACCTGCTGCTACTTGGTGCCACGACCATTGGCTTTAACGGACTACCAAAAGGTTTCGTCCCGCCCCAGGACAAGCAATATCTGATCAGCTTTGCTCAGTTGCCCGACGGTTCTTCGTTGGCCCGGACCGAGTCCGTCATCAAGGAAATGGGCCGTATTGCCATGCAGGAAACAGGGGTGGAAAGCGCCGTCCAATTCCCTGGTCTGTCGGTGAATGGCTTTACCAACAGTCCCAGTGCCGGCATTGTCTTCGTGACCCTGGAAAATTTCTCCAAACGCAACAGCCCCGAGCTGTCGGCTTCAGCCATCGCCCAGCGCCTGCAGAAGCAATACGGGGGTATTGAAGAAGCTTTCATTGCCATCTTCCCGCCACCACCCGTGCGTGGATTGGGCACCACCGGTGGCTTCAAGCTGCAAATTGAGGATCGTTCCGATCTCGGCTATGAGCGACTGGCGGAAGTGGTTCAGGCAGTGCAACAACAGGCCTGGAAGGATCCCACGTTGAAGAATGTTTACTCCAACTACAAGATCAATGTGCCGCAACTCTATGCCGACCTGGATCGCACCAAGGCCAAGCAGTTGGGACTCAATATCAAGGGTGTCTTTGACACCATGCAGGTTTACCTGGGCTCCCTGTATGTAAACGACTTCAACCGCTTTGGCCGCACTTACCAAGTGATTGCCCAAGCAGATTCACCCTATCGGGCCACGCCGGAAAGCGCCCTCAACCTCAAAGTGAAGAATGACCAGGGTGAAATGATTCCCCTGGGCAGCGTGCTGGAAATGAAAGAAAGCTATGGTCCGGAAAGCGCCGCTCACTACAACGGTTATCTGGCCGCCGACCTGAACGGGGACGCCGCAACGGGCTATTCCAGCGGTCAGGCACAGGATGCTATCAGCGCCATTCTCGAGGAGCAGCTGCCCTCTGGCATGACCTTTGAGTGGACCGATCTGACTTACCAGCAAGTACTGAGCGGCAATACCGCCATCTTTATCTTCCCGCTGTGCCTGTTGCTGGTATTCCTGGTGCTTGCTGCCCAGTACGAAAGCCTGGTGTTACCACTGGTGGTGATCAGCATTGTGCCGCTTTCCGTGCTATCAGCGGTGGTGGGCCTGTGGCTAACAGGTGGCGACAATAATATCTTCACCCAGATCAGCCTGTTCGTGCTCGCTGGACTGGCCAGTAAAAATGCCATTCTGATCGTGGAGTTTGCCCGGGAACTGGAGCATCGCGGCGCAGATACCTGGCACGCGGCCGTTACCGCCAGCCGCATGCGTTTGCGACCGATCCTGATGACATCCTTTGCTTTCATCATGGGTGTGGTCCCGATGGTATTTTCCACCGGCGCCGGCTCGGAAATGCGTAGTGATATCGGCGTCGCGGTCTTCTCGGGAATGCTCGGGGTGACCTTCTTCGGCCTGTTCTTTACGCCAATCTTCTACGTACTACTGCGCAAGCTCGAAGGCTACCGCAAGCTTTATGTGCCGGTTCACTGACGGCTATTTACCTGACCGAAGTGACTCCAGCGTCTCCTGGTATTGATCAGCCTGTGGCCCCCCCAGGGCCACTGCCTGCTCAGCCATGGCAATAGCCTCATCAAAGTATCCCAATTCGGCCAACAATTGAGCGAGATTATTGTAGGCGGGGGCATAATCCGGTGCTGCCTGTACCAGCTTCCGGAACGCACTGAGGGACGCCAACTTATCCCCTTTCTCATAAAGTAGGTTGGCCAACCCAAAACCCAGCACCCGGCTGTCCGGCCAGCGTTGTAAACCTGCCCGGTAGGCCTTTTCAACCTCCGTTACCGGATTGATCCGGGCAAAGTCCACCAACGTCAAAAAATATTTTCGCTCATCGGCTACTGCAGGTAGCTCCCCCGGACGCAGCACGACAAAACCCCAATAGTTACTGCGCCGCCAGGTATTCTCAAAAACGCCCAGCGGGGTGATACGCTCCCTGAGTTTCCCCGAACGCAATAGCAGTTCTTCCCGATTCAGGTCATATCCGGCAACCACCGCATAATGCCAAGCCTGATACCAGGACAAACCAAGGTTTTGCATCACCAGAACCGGATGGTCGGCTTCAACTTCAGCCAGCAGGACTTGTAGTTGAGGGTCGATGACATAGGGAATACGACCATGTGTTCTCGCGGCGGCGAGTAGTTCGACCTGGAAACTACCTTTTTTTTCTGGAAGATAGACCTGACCAATCAGCTCTTCGGGATGAATCTCTATCCCAGAAGCTGACAATAGCGTCGCCAGTGCTGCTGGACCACACTGATATTTTTCCTGGGGAAAAAACGGTACGCCTTCAACACGATGAACCGGTGGGAGAGATGCAGGAGGGCTGGACAATAACTGCTCGGTCTGCGGCGTACTCACACATCCGGTCAACAACAAACAGCAAACAAAAAAAACACGCGGCAGAGCCGCATGCGTGGGAGATGGGCGCGATACGTTCGGCATCACACCTTGGGGAAAATATCAGTCACCCCGGCGACATCCAACAGGATCAAAATCAACAGCACCAGAACAACGGCACCCAAGGCACCGGCTCCAGCCGGGAGATTATCCATCTGCTGGTGCAGCTGTGCGATTTCAGCGTCGCTCATGGCATCGACGCGATCCATTACATCAACGCTATCAACACCCATGGCTGACAATTTGTCAGCAACATCCTCTCTTGTCAGCAGGCTTTTAATTTCCTCACGTCCGAGATCAGAAGAGATTTCGGTGGCAATACTACCGGTGCTGACCATGCCGGCCTGGGCCTGTGCGGTGACGCCAGCCAGCATCATCAGGGTAACCATTAGGTAACAGATACTTTGCTTAAGCGAACGGTATGTCATAACTCAACTCCTTTGAAAATGGATGGTGTATCTCTGAGTATAGCCATAACGAACTTGTTGCCAAGTTCGTCTACACGACGCAACAACGAGAGTCCTGACCTTACTCTCTTTTAACATTTAAAACCGTTAAATCTATCAAGCCCGGAAGCGCGATCAGTATAAGTACACCACCTGAAACAGCGGGCAATGCCATTCCAGGTGGGCAACAGGAATCACCTGATCACGAGGTAAAGTGAATTCCCACCGCGATTGATATGCAGCAATACCGAAGATTCACTCAGGGCCAGTGCTTTCTTGAAGCTCTCGATATCAACCACGCGCTGTCGATTAGCGCCGAGAATAATGTCTCCGGGGCGCAGACCGCTGTAGGCCGCAGAAGAACTCGGGGAAAGTCCGGCAACGATAACACCTTCACCATCAGGGTTATTTTCAAAACGCGCCCCTTCCAGCAAGGTATGTAATTTGCCGCTAACAGACGTGAGCTGTTGGGGCTCACCCACTTCCACCTCTATTTTCTTTTGTTTCCCATCACGGATAACGGTCAGTTTAACCTTCTCACCAATGGCTTTAATGCCGATCTGGCTGCGCAACTGACCGGCAGAGTTGGTTTCTTCACCGTCTACAGCAATGATCACATCTCCGGCCAGAACACCGGATTTCTCGGCTGTAGAGCCTTCACTAACACCCGTCACCAACACACCCTGCTGACCATTTTTGAGCTCAAATGCTTCGCGCAGTTCAGGGGTTATGTCCTGAATACCTATACCGAGTTGCCCGCGCTTCACTTCACCGTGTTCAACAATCTGCTCCATACTGGCCTTGGCCATATTGACGGGAATAGCAAAACCGATACCGACATTGCCACCAGATGGCGCCAGAATAGCGGTATTGATGCCCACCAGCTCACCACGAAGATTCACCAGCGCACCACCCGAGTTGCCGGGGTTGATAGAGGCGTCGGTCTGGATGAAATTCTCGTAACCTTCAATACCCAGACCAGTGCGGCCCAAGGCACTGACGACACCCGTGGTCACGGTTTGGCCGAGCCCGAAGGGATTGCCAATGGCCACCACGAAATCGCCTACCTCCAAGTCGCTGGAGTTACCAAGCGGCACCGCAACCAAGTCATTCGCTTTGATTTGCAAAATAGCAATATCCAGTTCCGGGTCAGCCCCTTTCACTTCTGCGGTAAACGAGCGGCCATCCTCCAGGGAGACCTGTACCTCATCAGCGCCCTTGATCACGTGATAGTTGGTCATGACGATGCCATCGGCAGCATCGATTATCACTCCCGAGCCAGCACTCTGCTGACGTTTTTTCGGAGCTTGCTGGGGGGACTGGCGACCTTCCGGAATATTGAAGAAGTGCCTGAAGAAAGGGTCATTCAGCAAAGGATTATTAGCCTGCTGCTGAGTAGAGAATGTGGCGATGTTAACCACCGCAGGATTAACTTGTTTCAGCATGGGGGACAGGGAGGGCAGCGCCTGGCCGGAACTGTCATGCAGGGGCAGCGCCGCCTGACTGGATGCAATAAAAAACAACATGGATACCGCGAGCATAAAATGTCTCAGTTGCTGCATGGTAAAAACTCCTGGTAATTGCTGGGGTCGTTTTCTCGGACTTGGGCCGACAGGGGCGCAAATCATTTTTTATTTCAAGGGTCCAGGTTTAGTACACCGCTTTCGGTAACGGTCCGGATTCGAGGGACGATCAACCAAATCGCTGATCAATGGGACAAGAGTCTGTAAAAAAAATTCCACCTAATTGCAATAAGAATGGGGTAGCAGATATTCCGCTACCCCATATCTATGGTCTTATGCGCTATGCTCTGTGGCGCCTTCCAGCACAGCAGCCGTATCACTGATCGGAATGGTTTTCGGCTTCATCGCCTCGGGAATTTCCCTGACCAGACTGATCATCAACAAGCCGTTTTGGAGTGACGCATTCGTCACCTCGACATGATCGGCAAGATTAAATTTGCGCTCAAAGGCACGACGGGCAATGCCCTGGTGCAGGTAGCGCCGGTCAGATGTGACGGCGTCTTTCTTGCCACGCAGGGTCAGCACGCCTTTTTCTACCTGGATATCCAGTTCACTGCGCTCAAAACCGGCCACAGCAATGGTGATGGCATAACGGTTTTCGTCGATCACTTCAATATCGTAGGGGGGATAGGTTGCAGCGTGGTCATTGCGCAAAGCCGTCTCCAGCATCGGCCCTAGACGATCGAAACCAACAGTGCTGCGATACAGCGGGGTCAAATCTATTGTCGACATAAAATATTCTCCTTAAGAAGCAATATAAAAAATGGGTTGCGAATCATCACTCTGCATGAGACCTGATGCCCGCATAGGTTATTTATGTGCGACAAAATAAATTTCAAGGGCAGCAGCTAATTTCCTTTTGTGCCCAGAAAGGAATTTTCCGTTGTCAGCGCACCACCAGCACTGAAACAGGCGCAAACAATGCCACCTGATGACTGAGCGTGCCAAATGGCTGCTGGGCTGTACTGACACTGCGTGAGGCCATCACAATGAGATCAATGCGCTTTTTTTCACAGAAATCGATGATTTCCGGAACCCGTTTGCCGATCTGGATATTTTTTTCAATATGGACACCGGGATACTCTGCCTGGAATCGTTGCTGCCAGAGCGTCAATGTCTGATCAGCTTTTTCCGCGAGTTTCAGATAAAACGCCTCGATTTCGTCGTCTGTATCGCCACCCAGCTTTTCCAGCACATGCAATAGGTACACATGGCCACCAGACTGAACGGCCATGGCCAGAGCAGTGCGGATCGTTTTCTCACTCTTGTCAGCCAGACCTGTCGGCACGAGAATATTTTTGAACATCATCACCACCTGCTGTTTACTTGTTATTGTGGGTCTTGTTGTGTACTTGCTTACCTTGCTCCCTGCAAAAAAAGCATAGTCACAGAAAACAAGTCATTCAACGTGACCCGACAGCAATAGTTGGAAATGCCGATGAAAGCAGTATTACTGGAACAAGCCTGCGGGCCAGAGGGCCTGACCATTCGGGAAATCGATACCCCCTTGCCCGCTACAGGAGAGGTTCGTGTCAAGCTCAAGGCCAGTGCCCTGAATCGTCGTGATTATTGGATCACCCTCGGCAAATACCCACAAATGCGTCTGCCCTGTGTGATGGGCTCCGACGGGGCCGGTATTGTCGAAGCCATTGGCGAGGGGGTGGACCCCAGTTTGCTTGGCTCCGAAGTGGTCATTTACCCGGCCATGGAGTGGGGCGATCAACAGACCAGTTTCGGACCCGATTTTCGCGTATTGGGCATGCCCGACCAAGGCACTTTTGCCGAAGCTATTTGCGTCCCGGCAGCCAACATCTACCCCAAACCAACGCACCTGGACTGGTCTCAGTCCGCAGCCATTCCATTGGCCGGATTGACCGCTTGGCGCGCGGTCGCCACACAGGCGGAAGTAAAAGCGGGCCAGCGGGTGCTGATCACCGGAGCAGGCAGTGGGGTCTCCTCCTTTGCCATCCTCTGGTGCTTGCATCACGGAGCCCAAGTCTATGTCACCAGCGGCAGTGCCGAAAAACTCGCGGCCGCCCGGCGCATGGGGGTGACGGGCGGAGAAAGCTATCGCGACCCGGACTGCTATCAGAAGTTACACCGACAATCCGGAGGCTTCCATGCAGTAATCGACAGCGCTGGTGGCAACGCTGTAAACCTGCTACTCGATACACTGCTTCCGGCCGGACGATTTGTGTTTTTTGGCGCCACCCTCGGTAATCCCGACAAGGGACTGGAAATGGCGAAATTATTTTTTCGCCAAATTCGTATCCAGGGCACCACCATGGGCAGCAATGAGGAGTTTGCGGCGATGCTGGCGTTCGTGGCACACCACAAGATTACGCCGATTATTGATCGTGTAATGCCCCTTGAGCAGGCTGTGGCCGCTCACCAGCTGATGGCAAACTTCGATCAAATCGGGAAAATTGTGTTACTCAATGACTGATATTTCCGCCGCGGCATTAAACTCGCTAACATAACCGCTGCACTCCGAGAGAGCCCTGCCCATGTCGTCCCACCGCGGAGAATTTTCCTCAAAGGCCGGATTTATCCTGGCCGCTTCAGGCTCGGCTGTCGGTCTTGGCAATATTTGGGGATTCCCCACCAATGCAGCGGAAAATGGTGGCGGCGCCTTTGTCCTGATGTATTTTGTGCTGGCGTTCTGTCTGGCTTACCCGGCATTGATGGCGGAGCTCATTATTGGCCGTCACACCAAAGCCAATATGGTCCATGCCCTGCAGATTATTTCTCCCAACCGGACCTCAAAAACCATCGGCAAACTGACCGGTTGCTACGGCATTCTGGTGGCTTCATTGATCCTGAGTTTCTACAGCATTGTCGCCGGCTGGATGCTCGCCTATCTCATTGAGCCACTGGCTACGCTGGGCGGATTCAATAATCTGTCTGACTGGCTGACCGACAACAGCATTGCACGCAATCTTTTATTTACCGGCCTTTTTCTGGTGCTCACCTGCTCGGTGATCGCAGCCGGCGTTGAACAGGGAATTGAAAAGTGGTCATGCCGCTTAATGCCCGCCCTACTGGTGATGTTTGCAGGACTGATTCTTTACGTACTGATGCAACCTGGTGCAATCGCAGGACTCAAGGTGTATCTGATTCCGGATTTTTCCCAGATCAGTGACCCAAAACTCATTGTTAGCGCCCTCGGACAGGCCTTTTTTTCCCTGTCCCTGGGGGTAGGAACCATGCTGATCTACGGCTCCTACCTGAGACCTGAGGAAAACCTCCCGGCCATGGGGGCTATTGTTACATTGGTGGACTCATCTATTGCCTTTCTTGCGGGGCTGCTGGTCTTACCAGCCCTATTTGTGGCCCAGCAACAAGGCCTGAATATTTACACCGAGAGTGGCAATCTGATGGCGGGGCCGGACCTGATATTTCAGACCCTGCCCGCACTGTTTGCCGGCATGGGAGTGGTAGGCACCCTGGTCGCGCTGGCATTTTTCGCACTGATGTCAATTGCCGCTCTGACATCGTCAATTTCCATGCTAGAAGTACCGGTTTCCTACACCATTGAGCATCATGCCACCCATCGCCGTGCAGCGACCTGGCTGACAGGCGCAGCCATCTTTGCGGTCAGCTCGGTAATTATCATCAATTTCGAGGCATTCTTCGGGCTGGTTGTCACCCTGACCACAGAATACAGCCAGCCCTTACTGGGACTATTACTCTGTGTATTTGCCACTTGGGTCTGGCACAGAGACATGATTCTGGAAGAGATTCGCTCTGGACATCCCGAAGTCGAACACAGTTTATTCTGGAAAATCTGGCCCAGTTACGTGAAATACTGCTGCCCTTTACTGATCCTACTTGTGTTGGCCCAAAGCCTTACCAGCTAGGTAGTAGCCGGGCTGTCGAGTGCTGCAAGGATTAGAACGTTCCGCGGTAATTACCGCCGTCCACCAGAATATTCTGGCCAGTGATATAGGCCGCCTGCTGGCTGCATAGGAACGCACAGGTGGCGCCAAACTCCTCTATAAGACCGAGCCGCCCAGCGGGTAGGGTCGCTATATATTCATCCCCTGAAAGTCCACTACCGCCGCCAATTAATGCCGCAGCTCCGTGGCCTCGCTCAGTGTCGAATAGCCCTGGCAGCAGATTATTGATAGTGACATTACGACGTGCGGTATCCCGGGAAATGCCGGCCACAAAACCGGTTAGACCGGAGCGTGCCCCATTGGACAAACCCAGAGCCCCGATAGGCTGCTTGACCGCCACGCTGGTGATATTAATGATACGGCCAAAGCCCCGCTCCAGCATGCCATCAAGCGTGCGGCGTATCATATCGATAGGCGTGTACATATTGCCGTTGACCGCATCGAACCAGTGCTGCTGTCGCCAGTCCCGAAAGTCCCCGGGAGGTGGGCCCCCGGCATTATTTACCAGAATATCCGGGGCGGGACAGGCGGCCAGGGCTTTATCGCGACCCGCCTCCGTGGTGATATCGGCCACCACAGTATTGACCTCAGCACCCGTGCGATGGCGAATCTCCGCTGCAGTCTGTTCCAGCACCTTCTGCTGTCGGGCAAGGATCGTCACCTTCGCCCCTTCTGCAGCCAATGCCATAGCACAGCCACGCCCTAATCCTTTGCTGGCGGCGCAGACCAATGCATTTTTTCCGGCAATACCCAGTTCCACGGTAACACTCTCCCCACAAGACAGTTAGGGTGCAGAGGCTAGCACGAAATAAACTGAAAACGTGAGCTTACAACCAGCGTGAGTTGCGGGAAAATTGCCCCCGCAGGAATTCCATCTGGTCACCCAGAATCCGCTTGGAATTAATCAATGCCAGGTATTCAGCGTTATTGGGGCAAAATGGCAAGGCGACCAGTTCCATATTGATTTCTTCCAGCAAGTGATTGGCCTTGTGCTGATTGCACCGACGGCAGGCAGCGACAACGTTTTGCCACCTGTCTTTCCCACCCCGCGAGGTGGGCACAATATGATCTCTGGTCAGTTGGTTAGCTGGAAAGGCCCGAGCACAATACATGCACGTATAGCCATCACGAGCGAACAGTGCCGGATTATTCAGCGGATAATTCGTTCTTGGTCGAGCCAATCGATCACCGCCACAGGCAATGATACTGGGCAATGTAATCTGGGATTGCGTGCCGGTGACACGGGAGTGCCCGCCCTGCACCCGTTTCACTACCTCTCCCATGGTCCACACTATCATCTCCCTGGCAAACAGGCCCACCGCCTCCTGCCAGTCCAGCCATTCGATGGGCTGACCAGCCTGATTCAGACGCAAGATTCTCGCTTGCATGATCAATAACTCCCCCACTGATATGTTGCCCCAATTACGCGATTGATTACCCAAACGTAAAAAACCCCGCCAAACTGTTTTGGCGAGGTTTTCAAAAATGATCCTGAAACGGAGGGAGCGGTCAGGGTACTCCGCTGGCTGCGAAGTATGATGAGCGAGGTAACACTCTGGTGACGAGTCACCCTATGATCAACGCGGTGCTTGAAGGCACACCCCTCCGAAGGGTGGGTTTAATCCATCATACCCAAGGAAGAATAACTGTCAACGGCGGACTAAAAAACAAAGCCCTGATACGAAAACGTACCAGGGCTTTAAGGCAGTATAGGAAAGTCGCTTTCCAACCATGGAACAGAAATCACCGAACATCCCTGTTGCTCCGTGGCAAAACACATCCGTGTGCCGCAGCTTCCATGCCCGTAGACTATCCCCCTTTTTTGACTCCTGGAACATCAGGCATTTTCCTCTTTTTGTGTAGGAAAAAGATTACATGGCAAGCCTCATCAAAATTGACCGATCAGCGACGCTCGGTTAGTGTTGCGGCTTGATTGCTGGAGTAATAAACGTGGCAACGCGCAAAAAAGCAGTGGACTTCGAACAAAAGCTTAACCAGTTGGAA
>JBFICU010000018.1:0-12796 GCA_041581855.1 Porticoccus sp.
AAATTTTTCTCTCCATTGATCCCGAATCCGTGACGACGAATACTATTGTGATCAACAGTATTCGTATTGTGGCACCGGAAATTACCTATGAGTCTGCCAGCAGTGGTACCAACCTGACACAGTTGCAGAAAAATGTGGAGCAAGCCACCGGTGCCAGCAATGGCGACGCTTCCGGGGAGCAGAGTGAAGGCGCTGAGAAAAAAATGATCATCCGTGATTTTCAGATTAACGGTGGCAAGCTCAGCTACAGTAATCCCCTGCTGGGGGACAAGGCCGTCGCCTTGTCGTTGCCGGATATCCATATGACCGGCATCGGTGAAAAATCTAATGGTGCCACGACGGCTGAAGTGGTCAAACAGGTGCTGGCAGCAATCAACAAAAGCGCTGCCGGGGCTGTAGCGGATGCCGGAGTGCTGAAAGGTGCTGGTGACCAGTTGAAGAAGCAGGTAGAAGACAAAATCGGTGGTTTTAAAGGGCTGCTCAACAAAGAGTAGTTGTCGCATCATCGTTAGTACAAAAAAACAGCCCGGAATTACCGGGCTGTTTTCGTTATAGCCGTCGGTCGCTGCTGATAGGATGCGCGGAGGTTTTTTTGTTCGGTGACGAGCTTTGCACGCGCACCGATGCCGCGTTCCCGGAACAGTTAGTCAGGACGTCATTGCCTGTTCTTCGGCGGGGTGACTCTTTAGTGAATCGGTAGCTGCTCTCGCAGTCGACCCTTTTTTCGCGTGTTTTTTTCGATACATACTGGCATCTGCGGCTGCGACAAGCTCGTTAAAATTCTGTGCAGAACTGGCCGCAGAGTAGGAGGCTACTCCGACACTGAAACTGAGCTTGTATGGGCGCTTGTCTGCCTTGTTGATGGCCGCAATGACCCGCTCCAGCCTTTTCAGGGCAATCTGGGAGTCGCCGCTGCTGGAAACCACTGCAAATTCGTCACCGCCCAATCTTGCCACTACATCACTTTTTCGAAAATGCTCTTGTAGCAGCGAGGCAAAATGTCTCAGTAAGTCGGAGCCAATATCATGGCCGAAAGAGTCGTTAACGGCCTTGAGTCCATCAAGGTCAAAAAACAGGACGGTTAGTGGCCGATTGTCCCGTTGTGCTTCAAACAGCATGTGTTCGCCAATCAGAAAAAATCCCCGTCGGTTGCGCACCTTTGTCAGATCGTCAATCAGGGATATATCTCGCAGCTCGTTTTCCATCTGGTTGATTTTTTGTGAGAGCCACACCAGCACCACAAACAGAATTGCCGAGCTGATTGATGCCGTTATGGCAGAGGATAGCGCTGGTGAGAGTTCTTTGCCCTTTGATAGCCAGGCACTGCTACCGATGATTAGAAAGGGAAGCAACAAGGCCAAGGGCGTCACTATCCGCGATATCTGGCTGCCAATACCGATAGCAGAGAGGATGGAAAAATAACCGTGTTGGGTTCGCAGTATTAACAGAGCGATGACCAGTAACACCATGCAAGCGAGGGTCTGCGGCGAGGTATGTATATCGCTTGCTATGCTGAACAGTGCCAGCGCGCCAAATAAATAACCGGAGATCACCATCAGCGTCACCATGATCAGCAGAGCGCAAAGCATGTCACGCACAACAGTGCAAAAGGGTCTGGCCCTGCCTTCGCAGAATGCGGTTAACCCCATCATGGTGAAAAACAGTGCTGTTTGTAGCGACATGCGGCCAGGCAATGAAGACAGCTCATCTTTAGCGAGTAGGGTCTCTATAGGGAATGATGTTCCGGTTATATGGCCCACCAGTGCGGAGCCGGAGATGATCGTGATGATTAAGCCGAGGATATTTCCCGCCAGTATTCTTTTGGGGCGGGATTGACAGGTAGTTAGCACGATGGCGGCGGCACTGAGCAAAGCACACAGCGCGGTATTTGCCTTCATGAACGTCCAGCCTGCGGGCAAGACATTACTTATAGGGGGTATTACCCAACCAAGCAGTATTGGCAACGTGATGAGTCCGACGAGAGCAAGGAAAATGCTTTGCAGTATTTGAAGGCGTTTAAGGAGATGAACATTCTGCTGGTTGGAGACGGGCCTTGTCATATTTTTTGTTTTTGCCTCATGCGCTCATTCAAAACGTCTATTAATTGTCCCGCAAAGGTATACAAGCCGGGGTGTTTATTCAAACGTTCTGGCCGCTTTTTGATATAGGGCTGGGAAATGACCATTAGACTTGCCTGGGCGCCCCTGTTATAGTCTCGCCCGCGTGGTACCCTTCGGTCGGTACCTTCAGTGTCCTCGGTTGTTTCCTTTCGGTTTTTCCCTGACACCTCTTAGCAAATAGTTTCCAGCCTAAGACCGTTTCTATGCTTCGTGCATGGATGGGCCGGTCCCGGAGTTAAAATTTATATGTTGTTTTCTGAACTCGGCCTGTCGGCCGAATTGTTGCGTGCTGTTTCCGAACAAGGCTACAGCGAACCCACCCCCATTCAGTCAAAGGCTATTCCCGTCGTATTGAAGGGCCTTGATGTATTGGCCGGAGCCCAGACGGGTACCGGTAAAACAGCGGGCTTTACGCTGCCCCTATTGCAGTTGCTCAGTGCTACTAAGCCTGCCGAAGGTCGTCGCCCGGTGCGTGCGCTGGTGTTGACCCCGACCCGTGAACTCGCTGCCCAGGTAGGTGAAAGTGTTGCCACCTACGGAAAATACCTGCCGATCAAGTCCGGCATTATTTTTGGTGGAGTGAATATCAATCCGCAGTTTTCCATGTTGCGCAGAGGCGTGGATATCCTGGTGGCTACACCGGGTCGTCTGCTGGATCACGTTAACCAGGGCACGCTCGACCTGTCCAAAGTGGAAATCCTGGTGCTTGATGAAGCCGACCGGATGCTCGATATGGGCTTTATCCACGATATTCGCAAGGTGTTGGCGAAGCTGCCTAAAAAGCGCCAGAACATGTTGTTCTCTGCCACCTTCTCAAATGAAATTAAACAACTGGCGGATGGCCTGCTGAATTCCCCGACCCTGATCGAAGTGGCCCGTCGCAACACGGCTTCTGAGCGGGTTGAGCAGGTGGTTCACCTGGTAGACAAAAACCGCAAGCGTGAGCTGCTCTCCTACCTGATTGGTGACGGTGACTGGCGGCAGGTTCTGGTATTTACCCGTACCAAGCATGGAGCCAACCGATTGGCCCAGCAATTGGAGCAGGACGGTCTGACTGCCGCGGCAATCCACGGCAATAAAAGTCAGGGTGCCCGCACCAAGGCGCTGGCGGATTTCAAGAAAGGTTCGGTTCGCGTGCTGGTCGCGACGGACATTGCAGCGCGCGGTCTCGATATCGACCAGTTGCCCCATGTGGTCAACTTTGAGCTGCCCAATGTACCTGAAGACTACGTGCACCGTATCGGCCGTACCGGACGCGCCGGTAACGAGGGCGAAGCGATTTCACTGGTCTGTGTTGATGAGCACAAGTTGTTGCGCGACATTGAGCGGGTACTGAATCGCGAAGTGCTCAAGGTTAAGGTAAAAGGTTTTGAGCCGGATCCGAGTATTCGTGCCGAGCCTATTCAGAATGGCCGCAGCAGTGGTAATGCCCGTCGTTCAGCGAGTCCCTCTGGGCAACGTCGCAGTGAAGGCGCTCGCAGCGGACGTCCTGGCGGCGAGCGTGATAGCCGCCCAGGTGCTGGAAGAGATAGCCGTCCTGGCAGTAGTCGTGATGCTCGTCCCGGCAGCAAGCGGGATGGCCGTCCGAGTGGCAGCCGCGATGGTGCAGCCAATGGTAATCGGGACAGCCGACCTGGCGGTAACAGGGATAGTCGTCCTGGCAGCCGTGATAGCAGGCCACCGGCAGAGCGTCGTCGCTCTAGCGGTCAGAAAGCCGGTGGAGGATCAAGCCGGTCTCATTGGGGCACCATGGGATAAAAAACTAAACGGCCCGGACATTCCATCCGGGCCGTTTTATTATTTCAGGTGGCGATAAATCGCTGACTCGAAATCCACAAAGCCGGGATAAGACGCAATATCCTGAAATGGCAGAATTTGCGAAGCCCACATACCGCCAATACCGTTTTTTCGGTCGATCCAGTAGAACAGGTTGGCCAGTCCAGCCCACATCAGTTGCCCGGCAGGGCGTCCAGATGGCGTGGGTTCTTCATTGACCTGGAAGGTATAGGCCCAGGATTTTTTCAACCCGGGGAAAAACTCCCCATCATTCGATAGCGACGGAATAGAGCTGGTCCAGCCACCGCTATGCAAGCCGTCGAGACCATTTTGGGCCATCTTTGCAACTGTCTTTGCTTGCAATACCTGGCCGCTGGGCCCTTTCCCGTCATTCAATAGCATGCGAATAAACTTCATGTAGTCACCGACGGTGGCGTACAGTCCGTGACCGCCCATGTCCATTTCTGGTGGTTGGGGTAGTACCAGGTCCCAGGGAGCCAGTTGGCCGTCTTCAGCCCTGGTGTGCAGGCTTGCCAATCGTGGTTGCATCGTGGGGGTGATCTCAAAGGCGCTATCAGTCATGTCCAGGGGGGCAAATATTCGCTCCTGCATCACTTGACCCAGACGTTTGCCGCGAACTTTCTCCACCACCTTGCCTATCCAGTCGATGTTTACACCGTAGGCCCAGCGTTCGCCTGGCTCAAATAACAGAACTGTTTTGATGCCGTCGAAGGTGCTAGATACTACAGTGGGAGTTTCCATGGCAGTGCGAAAAGCCAGGTCATCGTGGCTGAAAAACTCGTAGGAAAATCCGGCGGTGTGTAGCATCAGCTGGTTGAGGGTAATGTCTGATTTAGGCGGTCTCAGCTTCGGCTGGCCGCAGCTGTCGAAGCCCTCCAGCACTTGGATGTCGGCGATTTCAGGGACATAGTCCTTGGCCGGGTCATTCAGGTTGACGAGGCCTTCCTCCACCAGTTGCATCAGTGTCGTGCCGGTTAATGCCTTGGTGCAGGAGAAGATAGCAAACACGGAATCTGTGGTCATGGGCTGCTCCTTGCCCATTTCCCGCACCCCGGCGGCACCCTCGTAGAAATTACCGGCGCGGTCAGTGGCCATGGCGACAACGCCCGGTGCGCCCCCCGCATCATGAACAGTTTTGTGCAGGATGGTATCCGCCGCATTGCGCAGTGAATCACTCATGGTTATCCCCTCTCGTTTAATGTGCCGTGATGTTTTAATTGGTTATACAGCTCGGTATTGAAAATCGATTTTTTATTATCGTTCTTGGCTTTTATGGGACAGGGTGTGGGCGTGTTGCTCCCAGTTCTGTCCGTCAAAGTGGACTATGGTTATCGATTTAGGTGGATCGTTCAAGCAGCGGAGGTTGATGTCGATGCCGTCGGGGTTGGAGCGTGGTACATAAAAGGGCTTGATACCACATATTCGACAGAAGGTGTGCTGGGCTGTGCCGGTATTAAAGGTATAGGTCTGCAGTTGCTCCTTGCCGCTCAACAGCCTGAATTTGCTCTTTGGCACAATCATATGTAGATAGCCTGATTTGGCGCAGATGGAGCAATTGCACTCTTCTACCTCCACCTGCTCAGGCGCTTCCGCCTCAAAGGTGACGGCGCCGCAATGGCAACTACCGGAATAGAGCATTTAACATCCCTCCTTGCTTTCTACCTGTGTGACCAGAATGGCACCATAACAGACGTTAGCGCTTGACCAAACAGTCCTGGTTACACTGGGCTGGAAGAGCAGATGAGTTAACGTTGATAGTGCAGAATTTGCCCCGGAAAGGGCTCTGAAAGGTAATGGCAATCGTCAGGCTTGGCTTGGCTATGACTGTATCCCAGCCCCACCATTTTTTTACTGAAAGGTGCGTGGTGTCCGCGTCCCGGATCGACGATGACAACCTCGCAGTGAGATTGGGCATGGAGTTCAATAAAGTTGGACAATAGTCCCACGTGCTCCCGCTCGTAGAGTACGTCGCTACCGATAATCAGATCAAATAGCCCCAAGTCTTCATCTTCATCTGCCCAGCCGGTCCGGACAAATGGGATATCATCGCCTTCATTGAGACGCACATTTTCTTCCAGAAAGTTACCCGCTTCCGGGTGGTAGTCTGTCGCTGTAATATCAGCATCGCGGTGATTTAATACCAGGCTGGCCAAGCCTATCCCGCAACCCAGTTCCAGGATGCGTTTGTCGCGCACCTCGTAATCAAACATATGGTGAGCGAGCACCTTGCTAGAGTCCCATACAATGCCAAAGAGGGGCCAACTGGCTGAGGAGATGCCGAGTTTCTCTGCAGCACCATCAGTGTCTTCAAACTCTTGATTATTTCGTAAGGTGCGGACATGAATGTCCAGTTCACCAAACTCAATGGTCTGGTAGCGTACGCGTAGCGATGACATGAATTCTCCATTAAAGGGAAAGGGTCGGTACGCAGTATGGTTTTGCCGGGGCCAGGTGCTACGCCAGCTGGCCCACTCTCACTTATTTCCTGAAGTTAGCCTTCGGGGTAGATCACCAGTAATGTACAGCCGGTTTCTGATTGCGGAATGTGCGAGGAATTTTTGGGTTGGTGGACAAAATCACCCTCGTGGTAGTCTTCCTTGCCGCCGCCAAAAACGCCGGAGATGACATAAATTTGTTCTGGTCCCTTATCGTGTAGATCAACGCCGGGAAACTTGGCGCCTGGCTTCAGTTCATATACGGCAGCCCAGCTACCATTTTCTCCGGCCCAGAGTTTTCTCTCGAAAATGCCTGGGCAGACTTCTACTGCCTCTGCATCTTTCCAGTTGATACGAGTAACACCTTCAAAATTCAAATCGGTACCCATGGGAATCTCCTGTTGTCTTTTTATAAGTTATAAGCAGAATAGACCGTTAATAAAAAAGGGCAAGGTATCTAATACCTTGCCCTTTTATTCATTCCTTCCACCGAAGTGGAAGAACATCGTTTATCAGATGACGACGATGTTTTCAGCCTGGGGGCCTTTCTGACCCTGTGTAACAGTAAACTGAACACGTTGGCCTTCAATCAGGGTTTTGAATCCTGAGCTGGAAATGGCGCTGAAGTGAGCAAACACATCTGGGCCGCCTTCGCGCTCAATAAATCCAAAACCTTTTGATTCGTTAAACCATTTTACGGTGCCGGTAACAGTAGACATAACTCTATCCTGTAAAGTTGTATTTAAAAATGTACCTTTTTCAAGGTGGTATCGCTGGAAGTATTACTAGTAGTTATGGAAACAGGACGAGGTTCTAAAGACGACGAAGTGGTGTACATAAAGATAGGGCTTACTTTCTAGCTGCACGCACTATAGACTCTTTTTCCTAAAAGAGAAAGAAAAATCTTTTGACTCGATACTGCTCACTTAAAGGTGATTCTCGTTTCTATGGGCGGTTCTTGCTGGTGTTGCTGTCCATAACTTGATAGGGAGAGGCGATACGGGCATGGCAGGTGAGACGGTAATCCTCAATGGTGTTGCTGAGCTTGTCTCCTTCCTCCCCCAGGCTTGAAAGGGCCATGCGAGCGAGCTCCAGGCTAGCCTCGATATTTTCTGAAACCACGCCAGTGGCACCCAATTGGCTGAGCAGCTGGCACTGGGTCAGGCTATGGCCGCGGGCATAGACATGCTTATCGGGATAGGTTTTTCGCAGAGATGCCACGATTTCCTCGGTGGCCTCTGGGTCATTGATGGTGACAATGATGACCTTGGCATTACTGGCGCCGGCAGATTTCAATACTTCCGGTTTGCGCACATCGCCAAAGTAAACCGGGTACCCATTGGCGCGCTCCCGGTTCACGTTGGAAGCGTTGCTGTCCAGTGCCACAAAAGGCTTGTCTGCGCGGGCCAGTATTTCGCCAATGCTATGGCCTACTCGCCCAAACCCGGCCAGGACAATTGGTGCTTCATGAATATCCTGGTCGGTGGAATCCGCCTGTTTTTCGGGTGCCTTGGCAAGTTGTTCTGCCCAGTGAGCGAGAAGTGGGGTGATGAGCATACTCAGTAGCACCACTAACAATAATTGCTGGAATAGTTCGGTGGGCAGTAACCCTGACTGATGTGCCAGCGAAAAAAGTACCAGCGAAAATTCACCGCTTTGTGCAAGTACCAGCGACACGGCCAGGCTGTTCTTGGTTTTCAGTCCAAACAGGAAACCTGTCGGGAATAGCGCTGCAACTTTTGTGGCGACTAACAGGACTAATAGCGCCAGGGTGAGCAGGGGCTTGTCGAGTAATAAGTTAACGTTCAGTGACATGCCCATCGACATGAAGAACATGCCGAGCAGGAGACCGCGGAATGGTTGAACCTCGGCAATGACCTGATGACGGTAAAAAGAGTCAGACATCAGCATGCCTGCCAGAAAGGCGCCCATGGCCATGGATAGCCCCGCGTGCTCTGTGGCTAGTGCAGCTCCCATCACAATCAGCACAGCCGAAGCAGTAAATACTTCGGGGTTTCCCGAGAGCGCGACCCGGTGCAGGATGGGGTGTAAAAAATAGCGTCCCAGAAATACCACCATGACGACAATCAAAACTGATTCGATCAAGGTGAGCCATATATCTTCGTTGAGCGATAGTTCCGCGACCGATAACAGCGGTACCAGCGCCAACAATGGCACCACTGCGAGGTCTTGCATTAATAGAACGGCAATGGATGAGCGACCGTAGCTGGAGGTAAGCAGTTTTTGTCCGGCGATCAGCTGCACGACAAATGCGGTGGACGACAAGGCCAGGGTTGGACCAATCAGAATTGCGGCATTGGCTGGAATGTTAAAGAAGAAGTAAGCCAGGGCGCTAAATATTAGGCCGGTAAAAACCACCTGCAGGGAACCCAGGCCAAACACCAGCTGCCGCATTTTCCATAGCATGGAGGGTTTCAGCTCGATGCCGATGATAAACAACAGGAATACAACACCGATTTCTGACAAGTGGCCGATGTCGTTGATATTGCTAATTAGCCCGAGACCTGATGGGCCCACAATAACGCCGGCGATTAAAAAACCGGGCACGGCGCCCAGTCTCAGCGTTTGTGCTAGTGGAACAGCGATTACGGCAGCTACGAGAAGCGCAATAATGTCCGTGAGGTAAGAGGCTGGCATGAAATGGACATATCCAAAGTGTCAGTCAGGAAGCGGATACCATACCGCAGTGCAGCGGGGGTAGCCAATGGACTGATTTGGCTACCCTTGAGTGGATCAGGCTACTGCGTCGAGTGCCTGAGCAATATCAGCAATAATGTCTTCGATATTTTCGATACCAACCGAGATGCGCACCAAGTCTTTGCTGACTCCGGCTTTTGCCAGCTCTTCCTCGTTCAGCTGGCGGTGAGTGGTCGTGGCGGGGTGACAGGCCAGGGATTTGGCGTCCCCAATATTCACCAGTCTCAGAATCATCTGCAAAGCATCAATAAATTGCCCTCCTGCCTTAAGGCCTCCTTTAATGCCAAAGCTGAGAATGCCGGAGGCTTTGCCGCGGGTGATCTTCTGGCACGTAGTGTGGTAGGGGCTATCCGCCAGGGCCGCGTAATTGACCCAGTTGACCTTGGGGTGCTCTTTCAGGAAGCGGGCAACCTGTTCGGCGTTGGCACAGTGGCGTTCCATGCGCAGCCCCAGAGTCTCGAGCCCTTGCAGTATCAGGAAGCTATTCATCGGCGACAGTGCTGCCCCGGTGTTGCGCAGGGGCACCACCCTGCAGCGCCCGATAAAGGCTGCTGGCCCTAGTGCCTCGGTATAGACCACGCCGTGGTAGGACGGGTCTGGTTGGCTGAAGACGGCGAAACGCTCTTTGTGAGCCGCCCAGTCGAATTTGCCAGAATCGATAATGATGCCGCCGATGGACGTGCCGTGGCCGCCAATGTATTTGGTCAGGGAATGCACCACGATATCCGCTCCCAATTCAAACGGGCGGCACAGAAAGGGAGTCGCCACGGTATTGTCGACAATCAGGGGAACACCTGCACGCTGCGCGATCTCTGCCAGGCGGGCGATATCGACAATATTGCCCGCCGGATTGCCGATGGATTCGCAAAAAATAGCCTTGGTTTTATCGTCGATGGCCTTCTCAAAGCCATCGAAATCGTCGTGGGCGAGCATGCGTGCCTCAATGCCCTGATTGGGCAGGGTGTGGGCAAACAGGTTGTAGGTGCCGCCGTAAAGTTGGCTGGTACTAAGGATGTTGTCCCCAACTGAACAGAGACATTGAATGGTGTAGGTGATTGCAGCCATGCCTGACGCCACAGCCAAAGCACCAATACCCCCTTCCATCGCTGCCAGGCGTTGCTCCAGCACCGCTGTGGTGGGATTCATAATGCGGGTATAAATGTTGCCCTGAACCTTCAGGTCAAACAGGTCGGCTCCGTGCTGGGTGTCATCAAAGGTGTAGGAAGTGGTCTGATAAATGGGTACCGCCGCCGCTTTGGTGGTGGATTCGGCTTCATAACCGTGATGCAGAGCCAGTGATTCGAGTTTCATCGCGTCATCCCTGTGTTGGAATTATTTATGGAATAGTCGTGAATGGGCACTATAGCGCCCGAGGTGACAGGCGCAAAGAGGTGGCTATACCTCAACTGCTTCGTCGGCGATGCGGATAAGACGCTTCCCAATATTATCTCCCCGGTAAAGGCTGGCAATGGCATCGGGCGCTTTATCAATGCCTTCGAGGATATCTTCCCGGTAGCGGATTTTGTCATCTCGAATCATAGGGGTCAGGGCCGAAATGGCCTCCCCATAGCGGTCGGCGTAGTCAAAAACCAGAAAACCCTGCATGCGGGCACGGTTCACCAACAGTTGACGGTGTACTCTCGGACCCATAGGAATGGGATCCCAATTGGTAATGGAGGCAGTGCCACACAGGGTAATTCTCGCGCCCACGTTGATACGCTTCATGACAGCATCACTGATGGGACCGCAGGTGTTGTCGAAATAGACGTCCACCCCATTCGGGCAGGCCTTCTCCAGAGCTTCATCAAGGTTGTCGCTGCGGTAATCAATAGCCTCGTCGTATTGGAACGTCTCTCGGCACAGGCGCACCTTTTCGGGTCCGCCAGTGATGCCAACCGTCCGGCAGCCCTGCAATTTAGCCAATTGCCCAACACAGGAGCCGACAGCGCCGGCCGCAGTGGATACCACCACGGTCTCACCGGCCTTGGGCTGGCTGACCTCAAGAAGCCCGAAGTAAGCAGTTACTCCGTTTATACCTAGCACACCCAGGGCGGTGGAAATGGGTAGACCATTGTCTTCTACCTTGCGCTGGATGGCGCTACCGGCCACTGCGGCGTAGTCCTGCCAGCCGAACATCCCGGTAACAAACTCTCCGTGTTGATAGTCCGGGTGGCGGGAGTCAACGATTTTTCCCACCGTGAGGGAGCGCATTACGCCACCGAGAGGTACCGGCTCGGAATAATTGGCCACGGCGCTGACCCAGCCGCGCATAGCAGGTTCCACAGAGAGATAGATGTTGCGGACGAGAACCTGGCCATCGGCAATGCTTGGGATGTCTGTTTCAATCACCTCAAAATGCTCAGCCTGTGGAATGTCGCTGGGTCGGGCTTTGAGAATCACTTGGCGGTTGGTGGCCTTGGTCTTTGTGTGCATAAGTTCCCCTAATTTTTCTGGCGGCATTATTATTATGAGCCAAACATGGAGCAAAGATTATTTGGCCAGTTTGATGCTGACTGCCGTGACTATTCCCCAAACCCAGTTAAAAAATAATACGAGTACTGGTGTCAGCAAGCCCAGATCCAGACCGGCGATCCCTTTGTGTGCTTTAAACGGAAACACAATGAAGAGTTGCACTGCTGTGGGCAACAGGCTCAGTAGAGTGCCCTTCCAGAACAGGCGTGATTGCAATATTGGTAGAGCAAACAGTAGTCCCCAGAGTCCTCCCCAAACTATGCGAGGGTAGAGCCAATGAGCGGACAGGGCTGGAGCGATGGCAACGCCTAGTGAGCGTGAGATACCCAAATCACCAAACAGCCAGACGGTTAAGCTGTTGGCCAGCGCGCCGATACAGCCGGCGGCGAAAATAATCATGAGCTTCTTCACAGTGACCTCTGTCTGGTGAGCTATCAGAGGATCAGTTTACACGTTGGCACCTTAAAAAAAAGTATCGAGTCTTGGGGGTATATGTTGTGATCATATGGGGGTGTTTATTCGTAATGCCCGCGAATATCCCGGATCAATATGAATGACAATGGATGTTGTGTGAGATCACAAAACAATTATTTGCTGGCTATCTGGCCTAAAATAGCCAGGACAAAATCAACTTACGATTGTAGTCCCGGTACCTAGACGATTTCGGTATGGTCACCCGCCCCTCCTGAGTTCCTTTATCAATGAGGCACCACCTGTTGGTTGTAATGACGAGCCTGATGCTGGTCTGTGTGGCTTCGAATAAGGGTCTTTACTCCTCAGAGCAACAAAAAAATGGGGTGGATAGTCTTGCGGTTCACAAGCAGGATGAAGCTCACGAGTTAGGGGAATGTGTCGTGGGAAGAGTTGGGTGGTTTAGATGTTTGTATCAGCCAGCCGGGAAAAATTTTTAGTTAAGCACTCTTTTCGGCCCAGTTGTCAGGTAATGAGTTCAGGCAATGGAGACTAATCGCAGATAAGGTATGTAAGGCAAAAACCTGTCGGAAAAGACAGCTGAGGATAGTCAGGCAATATTTGTCATAAGATCCCCTGACCCGGGCTACCCCGGGTCGGTGATCTTATAGGAATATTAAGCGTTAGCTATAACTTCCTTGGTAGTACCTTGTGACTTGGCTTGTGCAATCGCATTTTCCAGAAGCTGACTGTTGGAGTACTTCTGGCTTGTGCCAAGAATGTCGTGTTTGGCAGTCTGGAGATTAAAGAAATGTTCTCCATTAGCCTCTACACGCTCGTAGA
>JBFICU010000019.1:0-12216 GCA_041581855.1 Porticoccus sp.
CATAAACTGGTTAGTTACCATGTCAGTGGTCAGCAACTTGTTATAGGAAGTGGGCGAATATCCCATCTGCCTAAGCACAAATTCGTAGCGCTCAGTATCAAACTTGCCATCTGTCTGGAAATCGGGCACTTCCAGCAACAGCCGGTAGAGTGTCTTTTTATCAACGCCCATACCCTGACCAACCGCAGCCTGTTCCACCACTTTCTGGCGAATCAACTGCTGCACCACCGGAGCACGAAGCTGGTTCTCATCGACCAGGGAGGGATCAATGTTTTCATAACGGTTGAGTATCTGCTGCTTTTGCAATGCCACCGCTTGTTGAAGGCGCAGTTCCGTGATGCTCTCGCCGTTGACATTGGCCGCTTCTTGCACAGCATTACCGCTGAGAAAAATGGCGTCGACGCCAAACAGTGCAAAAGGCACGATGATGATCGCGATCAAAATCCCCTTAGCAGCGCCATGAAGATTGTCTCGAAAGTTCTGCAGCATAGAAATCTCTTGGTGTTAGCGAAACGTACCTGAATGTTCTATAAAAAAAGGCGCATCGCTGATGCGCCTTTCAAGGTTCTTATGTTCAAACAATAAACGCTGTTTGTTAGTTAACAGCGTCCTTCAATGCTTTACCTGCTTTAAAACTTGGCACGTTGGCAGCAGCAATTTTAATCTCTGCACCGGTCTGCGGGTTACGGCCAGTGCGAGCAGCGCGCTGCTTCACAGAAAAAGTTCCAAAACCTACCAGAGATACACCATCTCCGTTCTTCAGGGCCTTGGTCACAGCATCGATGGCTGCATCCAGAGCACGACCAGCAGAGGCTTTAGACAGATCGGCTGCATCAGCAATAGCATCAACGAGTTCAGATTTATTCACATTAATCCCCTTGTTATGGTTGATTAGACTGTTCACCTGCAATACACACAACGCAACGGGTCTTTGCAGGCTGTGGCATAGAAGACGACTGCAACGTTATACCAACCCGCCTAAAACCGGTCAAGCGCTTTAGTGAGTATTTATGCGGGTTACAGCCTCGCTAGCAGATTTTTTTTCATCACTGTCGACCCGCTCATACTCTTCATCTGACAGTGCTTCAGGTTTTTGGGTCAGGGCGATCTCCAACACATCGTCAATCCAGCGAACGGGACGAATATCAAGGTCTGCTTTAATATTCTCGGGTATCTCCTTGAGGTCACGCTCGTTTTCATAGGGAATAATGACTGTGTGGATGCCACCGCGGTGAGCCGCCAAGAGTTTTTCCTTCAAGCCACCGATTTTCAGTACTTGACCGCGCAGGGTTATTTCGCCAGTCATGGCAACGTCCGCCCTTACCGGTATCCCCGTCAGCACAGAAACAAATGCTGTGCACATACCAATACCCGCACTGGGGCCATCTTTCGGTGTAGCGCCTTCGGGAACGTGGACATGCAGATCCATCCGCTGGTAGAAATCACGACGGATGCCAAGTGCTTTTGCCCGACTCCGCACCACTGTCAAAGCGGCCTGGATGGACTCCTGCATCACATCACCTAAGGAACCGGTTTTAACAACCTGTCCTTTGCCGGGAACAGCGGAAGATTCTATCGTTAGCAGCTCGCCACCTACCTGCGTCCAGGCCAAACCCGTCACCTGCCCAATCTGGCTCTCTGCCTCAGCTCGGCCAAAGTCGTATTTTCGCACTCCAAGCAGATCTTCAAGACTGTCTACGGTAACTACCTGTAATCCTTGACGTTGATCCCGCACGTGGCTGGTCACCACTTTACGACAGATTTTTGCCAGATCGCGCTCCAACCCACGCACACCCGCTTCGCGAGTGTAATAGCGAATCACATCGCGTACGGCATCGGCATCCATTTCCAGCTCGCTGTCCTTCAACCCATTGGCCTTGCGCTGCTTTGGCAGCAGATATTTGAGAGCAATATTGACCTTTTCATCCTCGGTGTATCCCGGGATGCGGATCACTTCCAGACGGTCCAGCAGCGGGCCAGGAATATTCATGGAGTTCGCGGTACAGATGAACATAACCTCAGAGAGGTCGTAATCCACTTCGAGGTAGTGATCGTTGAAACTGTTGTTCTGCTCGGGGTCAAGCACTTCGAGCATTGCTGACGCCGGATCACCACGGTGATCCATACCCATTTTGTCAATTTCATCCAACAGGAACAGTGGGTTTTTAACACCCACTTTCGACAGCTTTTGGATCAACTTGCCGGGCAATGAACCGATATAGGTGCGGCGGTGACCACGAATTTCCGCTTCATCGCGCACGCCACCCAAGGACATACGGACATACTTACGGCCGGTAGCCTTGGCTATGGATTCCCCTAGAGAGGTTTTACCGACACCAGGAGGACCCACCAAGCAGAGCACCGGGCCTTTCAATTTTTTTACTCGCTGCTGCACAGCGAGGAATTCCAGGATACGTTCCTTCACCTCTTCAAGACCATAATGGTCTTCATTGAGAATAAGTTCGGCCCGTGCCAAATCGTGGCGCACTTTAGAGCGCTTCTTCCAGGGCACGCTCACCATCCAGTCGATATAACCGCGCAGGACGGAGGCTTCGGCGGACATCGGAGACATCATTTTGAGTTTATTCAGTTCTGACTTGGCCTTATCAAAAGCGTATTTCGGCATACCAGCTTCACTGATCTTCGCTTCAAGTTGATCAATGTCGTTGCCGCCTTCTTCCGCCTCACCAAGCTCTTTTTGAATCGCCTTCATTTGCTCGTTGAGGTAGTACTCTTTCTGGCTTTTCTCCATTTGTTTTTTGACGCGACCACGAATGCGTTGCTCTACTTCGAACAGCTCAATCTCTGACTCCATCAGCGCCAGCAATTTTTCCAGACGTTCACCCACCGCAGCTGTTTCCAGAATCTGCTGCTTTTGTTCGACACTCAATGTCATGTGCGTAGCCAGCGTATCGGCCAAGCGGCTGGCATCATCAATGCCTGCCACGGTGCTCACTACTTCAGAAGGAATTTTCTTACTCAAATTAACGTATTGCTCGAACTGAGTCAGAGCCGAACGCATTAATGCACCGGTCTCCTGACTGGATAGGGCTTCCTCATCCATCGGCAAATAACTGCAGACAAAGTAGCCTGCAGATTCATCAATTGAATCGATTTTGACCCGCTCAGCGCCTTCCACCAGCACCTTCACCGTACCATCGGGCAGTTTGAGCATCTGCAAGACAGATGAAAGCGTGCCGACCCGATACAAGTCTTCCGGGCCGGGATCATCCACAGCCGCTGATTTTTGCGCCACCAGTAAGATTTGTTTGTCATTAGACATCGCTTCTTCAAGTGCCAAAATCGACTTTTCGCGGCCCACAAACAACGGTATTACCATGTGCGGATAGACCACCACGTCGCGAAGCGGCAACATGGTTAACTCGTTGTGCACCGTATTTTGTCCCATTCCCTCAACCTCATTCCGAGAATTTCTAGCGTTGTAGCTTACCGCAAATATGGGGCCTGCCCAGACAAAAACAAGTACGGAGCTGGAATATTTTCAGCGACCATAAAAAAGGGCCCCGCAGGGCCCTTTAATTTATTAAATAGTATCACTCGTCACTGGCGGCTGCTTTTTGAGGCTCGTGATTTTCATAGACCAACAGCGGTTCCGATTCACCGCGAATCACGGCACTATCAATGACCACCTTGCCAACATTTTCCGAGGAGGGAATGCTGTACATGGTCTCGAGCAAAACGTTTTCAATGATAGAACGCAGTCCGCGAGCACCCGTCTTGCGCTCTAATGCCTTCTCTGCAATGGCTTCCAAGGCATCACGGCGAATATCCAGTTCGACACCTTCCATGTCAAACAAGGCCTCGTACTGCTTGACCAGAGAATTTTTGGGTTCAATCAGGATGTTCACCAGCGCATTGCGATCCAGCTCCTCCAGAGTAGCAATAACTGGCAAGCGCCCGACAAATTCGGGAATCAACCCATAACGAACCAAATCCTCAGGCTCAACCTCAGCCAGCGTTTGGCCAATATCCTTGCCCGTTTGCTTGCTCTTCACTTCGGCACTGAAACCGATACCGCCCTTTTCAGAGCGTTCGCGGATCACTTTCTCCAACCCCGCAAAAGCGCCCCCACAGACAAAGAGGATGTTTGAGGTATCAACCTGTAGAAATTCCTGCTGCGGGTGTTTGCGACCACCCTGAGGCGGCACAGAGGCCACTGTTCCCTCAATGAGTTTCAACAACGCCTGCTGCACGCCTTCGCCCGAAACATCACGAGTGATGGACGGGTTATCCGATTTGCGGGATATCTTGTCTATCTCGTCAAGATAAACAATGCCACGCTGTGCCTTTTCTACGTCGTAATCACACTTCTGCAAGAGCTTCTGGATGATGTTCTCAACGTCCTCCCCCACATAACCTGCTTCAGTGAGTGTGGTCGCGTCCGCAATGGTAAACGGAACGTCAAGCAGACGTGCCAGCGTCTCAGCCAACAATGTCTTACCGCTACCGGTGGGGCCAATCAGCAAAATATTACTTTTACCGAGTTCGATTTCACCATCCTTACCCTTGCCGCCACTTTGCAAACGCTTGTAATGGTTGTAGACCGCAACAGACAGGATTTTCTTGGCTCGAACCTGGCCGATAACATACTGATCTAGGATGTTATTGATTTCGATAGGCTTTGGTAACTTCTCGCCAGAGGACTCAGAGTCGCTTTCCTGAATTTCCTCGGAAATAATGTCGTTACAGAGGTCAACGCACTCATCGCAAATGAACACCGAGGGTCCGGCAATTAATTTGCGCACTTCGTGCTGACTTTTGCCACAGAAAGAACAGTACAACAGCTTCCCGTCGTCACTATCTTTCCCGGATTTCTCGTCGCTCATAACCACATTCCAACTATTCTACTCATCAAAAACCCGCGATTTGACAACAAAAAACTTACAAATCAACAAGATAATTAAGCTTTTTGGGGGTGCTTCAAAAAAGCCTACCTATTCTACGGGCGCTTGTCCAGTACCGTATCAATCAGGCCATAAGCCTTAGATTCCATGGCATTCATAAAGTTGTCACGTTCGGTATCCAGCTCGATCTTTTCCACCGTCTGTCCCGTGTGGTGGGCCAAACATTCATTCAATCGAGCACGAATCTTCAGAATCTCCTGAGCCTGGATATGGATATCAGATGCTTGACCTTGAGCACCGCCACTCGGCTGGTGAATCATCACCCTGGAATTTGGCAGACAGAAGCGCTTGCCGGCCGCGCCGGCAGCCAACAAAAAAGCGCCCATACTGGCGGCTTGACCAATACACATGGTGCTTACATCCGGCTTAATGAACTGCATCGTATCGTAAATCGACATGCCGGCCGTCACAGATCCACCCGGTGAGTTGATATACAGATGAATGTCCTTATCGGGATTTTCAGATTCAAGGAAGAGCAACTGAGCAACGACCAGATTAGCCATGTAGTCTTCAACAGGACCCACCAGGAAAATGACCCGCTCTTTCAACAAACGGGAATAAATATCGTAAGACCTTTCACCCCGGGCAGTTTGTTCCACCACGATAGGCACCAACCCTCCGGCATTACGGACATCCAGACCGGATGAAGATTGATCAAATTTCATAAGGATTCACTCAAGTAAAACGTGTTTCAGCATTGTAACCAGCACTTGGGATAAGGCAAGCCGCCGCCGAGGCCTAAAAGTGTATTTCCAGAAATGAATCAGCCCCGAACAGGAGAACCCATTCGGGGCTGGCAGGCAGTCCGGCTTGCACCGGACAAATCTGGCTAATCAGTGAAACGTCAAATCAGCTTTGTGCGTCTGGCTGAATGGCGTCCTTATAACTAACAGACTCCTCCGTCACGTCAGCAACGGAAAGCACTTGATCAACAACCTGCTCCTGAAGCACATTGCCTTCTACGCTATTCAACAACTGCTTGTCACTGAAATAATGTTTAACTACTTCCTCTGACTGCTCGTAAGTAGACGCAATCTCTTCAATGCGAGCGCGAACCCTGGCCGGATCAACCTTCATCTTGTTAGCCAAAACGATTTCCCGAACAACCAGAGCTGTATTAGCCCGGCGATTGGCCTGATCTATAAACATCTCGTCAGGCAGCATATTGGGATCGAAACTATTGGCGCCACCTTGACCCATACTCTGGGCCATCTGGTATTTCATTGAGGTAATCTCGTTTGCCACCAAGGATTGAGGCAGCTCCAGATCTTTGTGCATGTCAAACAGCGCCGACATTACACGACCGGTAATCTTGGTGCGCAACGCGTTCTTCAGGTCGCGCTCCATATTGAGGCGAACAATCTCGCGGAATTTGTCTTCTCCACCCTGTTTCATCCCGTACTGTGCAAAAAAGTCGCTGGTTAATTCCGGCAAAACTGGTTCGGTGACCGAGTGCAACTTGATTTTGAACTCAACCGCCGCTCCGCGCAGTTCCTCTGCGTGGTAATTTTCAGGGAACGTCAGGGGAACGATTTTTTCGTCACCTACAGACATGCCGACGATGCCTTCCTCAAAACCGGGGATGGAACGACCAGTGCCCAGCTCAAGCAGGAAATCTTCCGCTTTGCCGCCCTCAAACTCGACACCATCTTTCGTGCCAACATAATCAATCGCCACTTCATCGCCCAATGCAGCAGGGCGATCAACTTCTTCCCAGCTGGCACTCTGCTTGCGCAATGCATCAATCATGTCAGTGACATCTTGATCAGTCACTTCACAGACAGGTTTTTTGACACTGATCTTAGTGAGATCGCCCAGAATCACTTCAGGCATCACTTCAAAAGTCGCGGTGTATTCCAGATCCTGACCAGGCTCATCCTTGATCGACTCAATCGCAGGCTGCCCTGCAGGCTGTAATTTTTCTTTATTAACGGCTTCAGAAAAGGTCTTACCCATCAGCTCGCTGACCACTTCCTGGCGAATATCTGCGCCGAAACGCTGCTTGACCACATGCATAGGGACCTTGCCCTTACGGAAGCCGTCCAAGCGAACGTTTTTGCTGGCTTGCTCCAAGCGCTCTTTAACAGCACTTTCAATACGATCTGCCGGTACCCCTACGGTCAGCTTGCGCTCCAGACCGGAAGTTGTTTCGATGGAAACCTGCATGTTTAACCTCTGAATAGTTCACTAACACGTTAAAATCATGGTGCGGACGGAGAGACTCGAACTCTCACACTTCTCAGTACCAGAACCTAAATCTGGCGCGTCTACCAGTTCCGCCACGTCCGCATAATGCCAAGGATAATCGAACAGGTAGCGAAGGCCACCCACGACAAAGGGGGGGGATTTTGCCACAGGGCATAGCCTGCGGGCAACAACTGCCGGGAATGGCGAAATTGTGGTGGAAAAAAGGCCTAGACGGGCCAGGCAATCAACACCGTGGTCTCAATGTCTACGCTGTTCTTCAACACCGTCGCCGGACGCACTGCTGGCAGCAACAATGCCTCTTCCTGGCTCAACCTGACGCCGTGTAGATCAACTTCACCCTCTACCGTCATTATCAGCCCATAGCTGCCCGTCTCAGGCAATTGATAACCCTTTTCTGCCGATGGCGACAGCGTCAGGCGCTCCACGCAAAAGTCATCAAACCTCACCACCTCTTCTAAACGACACACATCATTTTTAAAAAGAGTTTTCAATTCGGGGAGGGCTGGTGGCTCCAGGGACATCAGAGCGATAGCCTGCTCTGTGTCCCAATATTCCTGGGTCAGGACCTTCTGGGCAAAGGAGAGAATTCGCCGCTCATAGACTGGTGTCTGAAACTCCACTGTGCGCACCCCATGCTGCAGTGCATGGGGGGTTAATAATGGCACCTTGATGACGTCGCCCGACCGCAGCGGCATCAAAGAGGTAAAGCTATTCATCTCCTGACGCAAGGCATTTTCACGCTGACGCAGGACCGCCGGTAGCCGAGCATGCCATTTTTTAAGTTGTTCTGCCGGTACCGGCTCGTTAATCCCGACATTTTCTCCGATACGATATTGATCGATTTGTCGGTCTATCTCCCGACGCACCTGCTCATAGCGTTTTACCGAAGCCAGGTAATCCGTCTTAAACGCCTCATCCGAGCGGTAACCAGCCCTCATTTGCTGATCGAAACCAAATCGTATCCGGCCAATGCCATCTGGCCATGCTTCGCGATCCACATGGGTGACAACATAGACCTCACGCTTTTCTTCATGCAACTCAAAGTAAAGGTCGCCGTAGACAGGCTCAGGTAACGGATCGAGAATTTTCAGCAGATTGAGCTGCCGATCATGGCCCGCAGCCAACCTAATTGGCGCGACCGAAAGCACCCAGGGCAACGGAGCGCTTGCGACGCCATCTGTGATACGCGAAAGGCCTCGCTGCTCAATGCCGGTGAACCAGATTTCCTGACCCCATGGCTTGGGAATCGCCACAGGCTTCAGCTTTAAAGGCTGGTCCAGAGCCAAAACAGGCCAATGGTGAGCAGCACAGAACTGACTCAGCTCAAACCCATCCTGACTACCTTGTAATTCTTCCACCAGTGATTCACTGGCTTCCCCCACTGTAAAATCAAGGCGGCTACCGACCCATTGGAACAGTGCCAACAGCTTAATCTCAGGCTTAGCACTCAGGTAATATTGTGAATAGACGTAATGCAGCAGCAACGCATCGCCATCAGCGCGCCCATCGGCGAGCCAATCATTAAGGACTTGTTCGGGGTTGTCGGTATGAGAAATCTGCAAGTCATTAACTCCGCATAATACGCGCCCGAGTCTAGCAAAAAAGTTGTCATATCGCCGGGGTAATCTATGTTAGTTGCTATTGGTGCAGCTTGACTGACGTAGGTTGCGCGCGCCTACTGACGGCACTGGCCTAACCATTTGGCATCGGCCTGACATTAAATTAACCAGGAATCACAGGAAAGGATTATGAAAAAGCATCACAAATTATTGGCCCTGCTAGCCGCCCCCGTATTGGCACTGTCATTCATGACCGGCTGCGGTGGTGACGATACTGCTTCAAAAAGTCCCGCTGAATCCAAGATGCCTGCATCAGATGCCATACAAGAGCCTGTAGACGTAGACAAGATGGAGGACAGCTCAGAAGAGGTACTGGACGCTGCCAAAGAGAACGCCGACGAAACTCCAGACGCAGCCGGCGACATGATGGAAAAAATGGGCGAAAAAATGCAGTAGTCCTTATGTGACTATCCGCCACTAAAAAAGGCCGGAGATTCTCCGGCCTTTTTTAGTGTCAAAAACCCCCTTTACCGGTGGATTAATTCAGGCGTTCCAGCACCGTACTGACACCCTGTCCTAGACCAATACACATAGTGGAAACACCCAGAGTACCGTTGCGTTGCTTCATTACACTGAGCAGCGTTCCGGTAATCCTAGCCCCGGAAGCACCCAGCGGATGCCCGAGAGCAATAGCCCCGCCGTTGACGTTAACTTTCTGATCCATGCATTCCAGTAAACCCAAGTCTTTTAATACCGGAAGGGACTGGGCGGCAAAAGCCTCGTTTAATTCCACATAATCAATATCAGCAATACTGAGTCCAGCCTTTTTCAGGGCCATCCTGGTCGATGGCACGGGTCCATAACCCATAATGGAAGGATCGACACCCGCCGCCGCCACAGAAACCACCTTTGCTATCGGTGTCAGCCCCAGGGATGCGGCACGTTCGGCGGACATAACCAACAACGCCGCCGCACCATCTGTCACTTGAGAAGCAGTGCCAGCGGTGACGGTTCCATTGACCGGATCAAATACTGTTTTCAACTGAGACAACCCTTCCAGATTGGTCTCAGGGCGAATGGTCTCGTCCTCCGTCATCATGTAGAGGCCACCATTCTCATCGTGACCTTCCAGGGGCACGATCTCGTCGACGAAGCGTCCAGCTGTCTGCGCTTCCGCCGCCAAGTGATGGGAACGCACGCCAAATTCATCCTGTTGCTCACGGGTAATGCCATGAATTCGCGCCAGATACTCTGCAGTCAGCCCCATCATGCCTGCCGCCTTGGCAACACTCAGGTTCATGGCAGGATTCGGATCGTGATCGTGGGTCATCGGCACATGGCCCAAATGTTCGGCACCCCCCACCAGATAAATATCGCCCAATCCCGCCATCACATTGGCAGTGGCCATATGCAAGGCAGACATGGAAGAACCGCACAGGCGGTTAACCGTAATGGCCGGCACTTCATGGGGAATACGGGTGCGCAATGCGGTCATTCTGGCCACATTGAATGACTGCTCCCGGCCCTGCATCACACAGCCCCAGATAATGTCATCAATTTCCGCAGGATTAAGCTGGGGGTTACGATCCAACAACCCTTCGATCAGCGCTGCTCCGATGTCATCAGAGCGGCGATTACGGAACGATCCGTTCTTGGAACGAGCCATTGGCGTGCGGGCAAAATCAACAATTACCGCGTCTCTTGGTTTCAAGCTCACAATCAATCTCCTCTCTGATCAGCCGTAGTAGCTTTCGCCATTGGCTGCCATTTCACGCATTCTCGGGGTGGGTTCGTACAATTTGCCCAGATTGCTGTAGCGATCCGCCATTTCACAGAAACGGGCCAGGCCCATTTCATCCATCCAGCGGAACACGCCACCGCGGAATGCCGGGAAGCCCAAACCAAAGACTACCGCCATATCTGCTTCCGCTGGCGAACCGACAATACCCTCTTCCAGACAATGGGCCAGCTCAATGCACATCGGCACCATATAGCGGGCAACGATGTCTTCATCGCTGAGCTGGTGATAGGCACTGACTACCGGCTTAAACAATTCGGTGACGGACTCATCGACAAATTTGCCGGGCTTGCCACGACTATCTTTCTGGTACAGGTAGAAGCCCTTGCCGTTTTTCTGACCGAGGCGCTGATTTTCAAACAGGATACGGGTCGGGGAGACCTGGCACAGATCACCCATGCGCTCGGGATAACCTTCCACCATGGTCGGGAAGCAGTGCACGGCGGTGTCGATACCCACCACATCCATCAAATAAGCCGGACCCATGGGCCAGCCCCACGTTTCCATGACCTTGTCGATACGCTGATAGTCGGCACCATTTACAATCATCATGTCGAAACCGAACACCGCCGGGAACAATACCCGGTTCACGAGGAAGCCGGGGCAGTCATTCACCACAATCGGCTTCTTACCCATGGCCTGGGCGTGGGCTACCACGGTCGCCAGCGTTTCTTCAGATGTTTTACTGCCACGTATCACTTCCACCAACGGCATGGCATGCACCGGGTTGAAGAAATGCATTCCGCAAAAGTTCTCCGGACGTTTCAGGTTGCTGGCCAACAGATCAATAGAAATCGTGGATGTATTAGAGACAAGAATGGCTTCTTCATTTAACCGGGATTCAACATCCGGCAGCACCATGCTCTTGACCTTAACGTTTTCGACGACGGCCTCAATCACAATATCGGTATTCTCGATACCGTCATAACTCAGGGTCGGCATGATCCGGGAAAGCACCGTTCCCGCATCCAGCGGCTTCATCTGGCCGCGGTCTACCCGCTTGGCCAGCAGCTTGTTGGCTTCGCTCATACCGAGATCGAGGGACGCCAGATTGATGTCCTTCATCATCACGGGGAAACCCTTGATGGAATTCTGGTAGGCGATACCACCGCCCATAATACCGGCACCCAGCGCGGTGGCATGAGTAATGGTCTTGGTGGCCTTTTTGGCATATTTCCTGGCTTGCGCAGCGATATACTGGTCGTTCAGGAACATCCCTACCAGCGCCCGGCACTGTGAGGTCTGTGTCAGGTCACTGAAGGCCTGAAACTCCACCTCAAGGGCATCATCCCGATGCATTTCTGCTGCTTTCACCAACACCTCAACCGCAGCCAGCGGTGCGGGATAATTGCGTCCCGCTTTGGCTAATACTGCGTCGCGGCTGGTATGTACAGACATACCGAGCTCAATCTCATTCAGTTTCAGGGGCGACTGTTTTTGCAAACGACGGGCTTGGCACTCCAGCTCACCACTGACGGCACGCATCAGCATTTTCAATGCTTCGTCCCGCAGCAAATCCGGTTCAATCACTGCATCGACAGCACCGTCACGCAGGGCATCCATAGCCTTTTTGTGCTGACCACCAGCAATCCATTCTGCGGCATTGTCAAAACCGATCACCCGAGGCAGACGGACGGTGCCACCCCAACCAGGAATAATGCCCAGGGTCGTTTCCGGCAGGCCCACCTGAGCCTTGCTGGACATCACCCGGAAGTCACAGGCCAGA